>JAPPBX010000044.1 GCA_026702755.1 Candidatus Poribacteria bacterium
TACCCCCGACGAGATTTGAACTCGTGTCGCCGCCGTGAAAGGGCGGTGTCCTTGGCCAGGCTAGACGACGGGGGCACAAAAATTTTAATTCTTTTCAATTCCACACTGGTTCGATTAAAAAAAAATGAGCCGTACAGGGATCGAACCTGTGACCACCTGATTAAAAGTCAGATGCTCTACCAGCTGAGCTAACGGCTCAGACTAACAACATTTAATGATACCATACTTTTAGGTGGATGTCAAATTAAACCCCAAAATTTAGAAAAAATTCACATTTACCAAAACGCACGTTACCAAAGCGGTTGTCCTAACTGCACAATCTGATTTCTATCAGGCCCAACGGAGATAATCGGGATCGGGACATTGAGATAATCTTCGACGTACGCCACATAATCTTTGGTGCGTTGCGGAATGTCTGTCGCTGTGCGCGCTTCCGTTAACGGATGTTCCCATCCGGGCAGCGTTTCGTAGATCGGTTCGCATTCCTCCAAAACTCGCAGGCTACTGGGAAAATTGGTTGTCTCTTCTCCTTTGTAGCGATAGGCGACACACACCTGCAAATCGGCGAGGGTATCAAACACATCCAGTTTTGTCATCGCGAGAGCGGTTAATCCGTTAATTTGGACTGCATATCGGAGGGCAACCAGATCAAGCCAACCGCACCTTCTCGGACGGCGTGTCGTGGCACCATACTCTTTGCCGATTTCACGAATTTCTTCATCCAAGTCAGGGGGCATCTCTGTTGGAAATGGACCGCCCCCAACGCGTGTAACGTATGCTTTGGAAACGCCCAGCACCTCTTCAATTGCCTTGGGACCGATGCCGAGTCCCGTACAGACAGCACCGGCGGTGCAGTTAGAGGAGGTAACATAAGGATATGTCCCGAAATCTATATCAAGCATAGTTCCTTGCGCGCCTTCAAAGAGAATCCGTTTCTCAGCGGCGAGAGCATCGTGCATGAAAGCAACAGTGTCCGTCACATAAGGAGCGAGACGTTGTGCGTAACCGTGATAGGTTTCGAGGAGGACATGCCGTTCCGGTCCGCCGATCTGAAGTGCGTCCGTTTTGGTTTCAAGGTTGTAATCCAGTTTCTTTTGGAAGTAGTCAAACTCAAGCAGGTCTCCGACCCGAATGCCGGCGTGTCGATTCATCTTATCGGAATACGTGGGTCCAATGCCACGCGAAGTGGTGCCGATTTTGGTAGCACTCCCCATTTGCTCCCACTGTTCGACTGCCTTATGGTATGGCATGATGAGATGCGCGCGATCGCTAATTTTCAGGTTAGCACTGCTGACTTCAATACCCTGCGCCAGCAACCGATCTATCTCACCGAAAAGCGTCTCCAAATTGATGACAACCCCGTTCCCGATAACGTTGACGGTATTGGGTCGGAGAATGCCAGATGGAATCAAGTGGAGAATAAACGTCTTTTCTCCGAGAACAATGGTATGCCCAGCGTTATCGCCGCCTTGATAGCGCGCGACGACATCCGCGTCGCCAGCAAAGACATCGGTTAGCTTCCCTTTACTTTCATCGCCCCACTGTGCGCCTAAGATGACAATGTTTGACATACGAAACCTCTCCCTACTCACAATAACTTTTAAGCGCGGTGCTTATCCACGCTTGTTTCATAGCCCACGCGTACTTTTGGTATGGATAATAAAACTGGTGATTTAACAGTGCGCTGTTGCTGGCGGAAAAGGAATGTGCGTATGACATTCCCGAAGGGTTTCTAAAGAGGATTGAAACCCTGCCAGCGAGAGATGGAGGCTTGCGTTAAATTTTGTAAATGCGCGAAAAACGCGACAATTCTAACGTTTAGAGAATTGAAAGCGTGCCCGTGCGCCCTTCTGCCCGTACTTCTTTCTCTCGACCATTCTCGGATCGCGCGTCAAAAACCCACCCTTTTTTAACGAAGACTTCAAAGATTCGTCTGCTTTGACAAGCGCACGCGCAAGTCCGTGTGAGATTGCCCCAGACTGTCCAGTCTTTCCGCCACCTTTCACGTTGACATGCACAGCATATTCGCCGACCTTCTCAACATGTTCAATAGGGCGTTGTGCTGCCTGCCAGTGGTCTGCACGATCGAAATACTCTTGAATCGGTTTTTTGTTAACGGTAACCCCAGCTTCACCACCGGGGATGATTCGAACGCGCGCGACTGAGGTCTTGCGTCTGCCGGTCCCCCAGAATTGTTCAATAGCCATACTGTTCGTACTCTCCATAGTTGTAGGATACCCTTGATCGGAATCCCCAACCTAATTAATCAAATGTTAAGACTTCCGGTTCCTGTGCTTGGTGCGGGTGTGTCGGTCCAGCGTAAACCTTGAGACCTTTCATCAGTTGCCGACCGAGATGATTCTTCGGGAGCATCCCTCTGACGGCATTTGTGAGAATCGCCTCCGGCTTCCGAGCCATCTGTTCGTCGAAAGTTCGGTATTTATCACCACCGGGGTAGCCACTATGCCTAAAATAGGTTTTCTGCTCTCTTTTATTGCCCGTGACCTGTACTTTCTCCGCATTCACAACAGCAACGCGAAAACCTAAATCGGCGTGAGGTGTATACCGCGGGTCATTTTTTCCACGCAGCACCTGTGCGATGCGGGAGGCTAAACGCCCGAGCACTTGTCCCTCCGCGTCCACCACATACCATCTAATGTCTTTATCCGTTTTTGGAAAATAGGTTTTCGTTTTCAGTACCATGATTTCTTGCCCCTTCGACCCAAAATGTTTGTCGTTTGTTGTTCGCGTGCTATATTAAAAAAGGTGTTTATACAATTGCGAACACAACCGCGTAATATTATATCACGAAAGAGGGCGTATGTCAAATTTTTTGCTATGTTCTATGCAACGTCTTCCTTGCAAACCGTCTTTTTTTGTGGTATACTGTAAGAAACTCAAACAAACCGCAGCAGTTAGGAATTCAAAATAATGCGAATTATTCTTTATACAGGTAAAGGGGGTGTCGGCAAAACAACCATTGCCGCCGCTACGGGCATCAAACTCGCGGAACTTGGTTACAAGACTATTGTCATCTCGCTTGACGTGGCACACTCACTCCGAGATGCTTTTGATAACCACGAGAAACTTGTCCGCCAGCACAAAGAGAAACAAATCCGAATCAAAGACAACCTTTGGATACAGGAGATTAACGTTCAGGAAGCAATTGTTGAATACTGGGATGATGTGTACAGTTATATCCGTTCTTTGCTGAATCGTTCCGGGCTTGACAGTCTCGTTGCCGAGGAGATAGCCGTTTTTCCGGGGATGGAAGAGATTTGTGCCCTTCTCTATATCAACCAATATGTCCGTGAAAAGAGTTATGATGTAATTATCCTTGACTGCGCGCCCACCGGGGAGTCGCTCCGGTTCGTTAGTATCCCGACAACTTTAGAGTGGTACATGAGCCACATTTTCAAATTGGAACGCAATCTTGCAAAACTTGCAGGTCCAGTGATTGAACGCGTGAGTTCGGTCCCGATTCCGCGGGATAACTACTTTCAAAATATCCAAGATCTATTCGATAAGTTGGAAGGGATTGATGGCGTGCTGACAGATCCCGAAATCACGACAGTCCGTTTGGTAACAAATCCCGAAAAAATCGTTATCAAAGAGACACAACGCGCGTTTATGTATTTTTGCCTTTACGGACTCTGTATCGACGCAGTGATCATCAACCGTATCTTTCCTGATGGAATCGATGCTTCATACTTTGAAGCGTGGAAGCAAACGCAGCAGCACTATATTGAAGAGGCGATGGACTATTTCTCGGACGTACCCGTTTGGAAGGTGAATCTGTTCTCTGAAGAGATCGTAGGGGAACAAGGGCTACACCGGTTGGCAGATACGCTCTATTCAGAGATTAATCCAGCAGATCAGTTTTCTAAAGAACGTCCGTATCAATTCCAAAAAACAGCAAATGCGTATCAGTTGTCTATGCGTCTCCCCTTTTTGAGCAAAGATGAGATTGAATTGACAAAACATGGTGATGAATTAATTGTCACGGTTGGTGGCTTTAAGCAACATGTCACATTACCGCGGACCCTCTCGAATAAAAAAACAACCGGTGCAAAACTAACCGGCGATCAACTCGTGATTACGTTTGAGGGAGAAAATCAACTTTAGATATCTATGAGAAGTGTATGCGAACTAAAGCGGACACGGCGGTTTTTATTGTAACAGGAACAACACTTTTAACGTTCTTTATAGCGAGTCGCATTGGCACCATTTGGGTCCTTTATCCAAACGTGTTGATTGCAACCGTTTTATTCGTCTATTGTATCTGGCAGACTGACGAGGATGCAGCGCTGCTTTCGAGGAGTTCCATTTTTGGGATCGCAACCACGCTGACCTACGTCCCGATAGATTGGCTGTTCTCACGGAAAGTTCACCTGATCTTCTACCTGCGTTCAGATTTTTTGGCAGGTCAAACGACACCAATTGGACTCATACTGAACTGGGTGGTCTTCGCGACGCTATCAGCATACTGCTATCAGCGACTCGCGACGATTTTCCGAACTCGTTTTGTATCCGAGTCTGGCAGTCCAAGAATTGGGTTCATAGGAACTGCAATGTTGGCGGCTGGTATAACGAGCATCGTTGCTGTAATTGGCAGTACCTTGATTTACGAGTTTGGGGCATCGTATTTGTGGACGTGGAATGCCACGCAGGTAGATTTGATACCACACATCGCATCCGTGCCGGTTTTTATCCCGATTTCTTTTCTGCTTACTTTTCTGTTGTGTCCCTACTTTTTCGGGGTAGACGGTAGTTTTTTGAGGGAACAACACGTAGGTGTGGCTGGGATACGGTGTGGTATCTTTATGGGAGCACTGCAGTTCTTCGGTTTCCTTCTGTTTTACGTTTGGAAATAGGAGCAGATTAAAACAACGGAACGATTCGTCTAAAAACAATAACTGCGGAAAAGGAAAATCACAAGTATGCGAATTCGCGCAACAACAATTTTAGCCGTTCGTCGCGACGGTGAGGTTGCTATCGGGGGTGATGGTCAAGTCACTTTAGGCGACACAGCGATGAAACACGGAGCACGCAAAATCCGTAAGATCCATAACGACAAGGTACTCATCGGTTTTGCGGGTTCCGCATCGGATGCAATTACTTTATATGAAAATTTAGAGAAAAAACTGGAGCAATACCGTGGAAATCTTCAGAAATCAGCAGTAGAACTCGCACGAGAGTGGCGCAGCGATAGAGTTCTAAGACAGGTGGATGCCTTAATGATCGCTGCGGATGCCAATGACAGTTATCTCATTTCGGGAAGCGGCGATGTTATTGCCCCGGATGACGATGTTCTCGCAATTGGTTCTGGTGGGTCTATCGCCCTCGCTGCGGCGAGAGCCATGCTCAAATACTCAGATTTGACCGCAAAAGAGATCGCTTTAGAGGCACTTCAACTCACAAGTGAAATTTGTATCTACACGAATGCTAAAATTGAGGTTGACACAATTGATATTTAATGCGATGCTATCTGGGTAGCATCGCATTAAGTTGTTAACGCCATCTCGTAATACACGGTTGTCGGGAAAATACCGGGCTTCATCCCAGCAAAACGGTTACGATATGATTGATCGGATTGGTAATTTTGGGGAGGTTTACCCTTGGACAAACTGAATGCAACGCGTGACAAAAACACTTTAGCGGCTGCACTCACGCCGCGGCAGATTGTTGAGGAGTTAGATAAATATATTATCGGGCAGTTTGAGGCGAAACGTTCCGTCGCTATTGCCCTTCGCAATCGCGCGCGGCGCCAGATGTTGGCAGAAGATATGCAAGACGAAGTCTCACCGAAGAACATCATCATGATAGGTTCGACAGGTGTAGGAAAAACTGAGATCGCACGTAGACTTGCTCGCCTCGTTGACGCGCCCTTCATCAAAGTAGAAGCGTCAAAGTATACCGAAATCGGTTACGTAGGACGAGATGTTGAATCCATGATTCGCGATCTCACTGAAACCGCTATCAGCCGGGTCAAGGCAGAGCAAACTGAGGCGGTTCAGGAAAAGGCACGCGAATCCACTGAGGAACGACTATTGGATTGCATTTTCCCCGTGCCACGTTCGCTCCAGCGACGACCTCGCTTACAAGACGACGCACTTGACGAGCCAGAGGAAGAGGATGATGACATCAACCTTCAACTTCCGTTCGATCTCGGTTCTGATACCGAGACCGAAGCCGAGGAAGCCAGAGAGAAGGAACGCGAACGCTATCTCAAGACTCGTGAGAAATTTAGGGATTGGCTGCGGGAAGGTAGACTTGAGGATAAACCGGTTGAAGTCAACGTCAAACATCAGAGCATGCCCTTTGTTGAAATCTTCTCACCCGGTGGTATTGAGGAGATGGACATCAATTTCAAGGATATGTTCAGTAACATTCTACCGAATCAGACGAAGAAGCGACGAGTCCCGGTCTCCGAAGCGCGCACTATCTTGATGCAAGAGGAATCTGAAAAACTCATTGATATGGACGCTGTTATCACTGAAGCCATTCAAAGGGTTGAAAACTCTGGCATCGTTTTTTTAGATGAAATCGACAAGATCGCAGGCAGAGAATCTCGGCACGGACCCGACATTTCACGTGAAGGGGTGCAGCGCGATATCCTTCCCATCATCGAAGGCAGCACCGTAACCTCGAAATACGGAGCGGTGCGCACACATCACATTCTGTTCATTGCTGCTGGCGCATTTCATGTCTCAAGTCCATCTGACCTCATCCCAGAACTACAAGGCAGATTCCCAATACGAGTCGAACTGAAAAGTCTAAATAAGAGTAACTTTAAATCCATTCTGACGGAACCGAAGAACGCTTTAGTCAAACAGTACACTGCTCTGCTTCACACGGAGGGAATTGAGGCAACTATCACCGATGATGCGATTGACAAAATCGCTGCACTCGCCTTCCAAGTGAATGAATCCGTCGAGGACATCGGCGCGCGTCGTCTGCATACTATTATGGAAAAACTCTTTGAAAATCTCTTCTTTGACGCACCTGACCTTGAGAAGAACAGCATCACTATTGATGCTAACTACGTCAGTTCCGAATTGGCTGAAATCGTTAGAGATCAGGATTTGAGCAGATACATCCTTTAATAATTAACAGGACTTACGCAGAAAACGAATATTCGGATGGAAGGATGGAACCCACCATCCACGCTTCCACCCTTCCAATCTTCCGATCCTGCAGGAAAGGAAGGGATTTTGCGTAAGCCCTAAATTAAATCGTCGCCGGTGATGTTTCTCGACTGCTCAGAACATTGTAATTCGCTCGTCCGTACGCAGAAACGGAGGCTAACCGTGCGACAACTTCAAACCTTTGTCCTCCTATTTATTCATACCCTCTTCCTACCCAATAGTTTCGCACAAAGTGTGACGCGATGGCACGTGTCCGAAGATGCCGAGACACCACTCGGTCCAACAGCGGTAAATGCTATAACTTTTTCCCACAATGGGACACAGATTGCCGTGGCAACTGCGGACGGTATTGCGCTATATAATACCTATACTGGGAAAAAGATCACACGACTTCCGCTGCTGACGAATACCACGACAGCAATAGCGTTTTCACCCGATAACCGAACAGTTGCAAGCGCGAGTGAAGATTTTACCATCCACTTTTGGAATATGCACACGGGTGAAAATGTAACAAACCTTACAGGTCATGCCGATCCAGTTGTCGCGTTGGCATTCTCGCCAAATGGCAAGACCCTTGCGAGTGGAAGTTTTAGGGAGATTCGTCTGTGGAACTTAACCTTGGAACAGGCCTCCCATACCGTAGTCCTTCACGGACACCGAGATATGGTCACCACATTAGCGTTCTCACCAGATAGCAAAATGCTTGCCAGCACAAGCTTTTACGGCACAATCCTGTTGTGGGATGTAGAAACAGGTCAACTCCGACACAATCTTTCCGCACATACAGATTCAGTTTTAGCACTCGCGTTCTCACCCGACAATCAAATTTTGGCAAGCGGCGGATATTGGAACACCGACGCGGAGAGCACAATTCGTTTGTGGAACATACATACCGGGCAGCTTCTTACAACTTTTGCGGGGCATACTGTCCCAGTTTTTGCTTTGGCTTTTGCACCAGATATCCACAGCGTTTATGGCGGAACCCTTGCAAGCGCAGGTTGGGATAACACAATTCGTATGTGGCATCCGCGCACCGGACAATTACAAGCAATTTTTCAAAGTCATACCACCCCAGTTTTTGCCTTAGCATTTCTACCAGATACCGACGGCCCCTATGAAAACACACTTGCGAGTGCCAGTCTTGACGGCACAGTCCAATTGAGATCGTTGACCGCACCCGGCTCACAGGTTCCGTGGGATGTCAACGCCGATGGTGTCGTAAACATCTTGGATTTGACCTTTGTTGCCTCGCGCTTCGGGGAAAACTCCCCAGACCTCAACGGCGATGGTGTCGTAAACATTTTAGATTTGATTATCGTTGCAAATCATATCGGAGAATGAAGACTGCATCTATCATGACCAACAGAAACACATCGTACCTGTCACAGGAGTAAAAAATAGTGAGATACCTTATTTTTACGCTTCTATTGATACTGACACTACTTCTGTCAAACGGATACACCCAAGACTGGACAACATGGGGCTTACCCGAAGGCGCGAAACGCCTCATTGGCAAGAGCGAAATAACTGGCAATATTGCTTTTTCGCCCGATGGCACCCGACTCGCTGTCGCGAGTTCAATTGGCACTTGGATATACGATGCCCACACGGGGAAAGAACTTGCATTACTCACTGAACATAGGGAATCAATCCGGGCAGTTGCGTTCTCACCAGACGGCAGAATAATTGCCAGTGGAAGTGGTGATAACACTATCCGGTTGTGGAATGTGTCCACTGGACAACACCGCGCAACGCTCAGGATGCATAGAGATTCAGTTGAGACTTTAGCGTTCTCGCCGGATGGGAAAACGCTCGCCAGTGGGAGTAGAGACAAGCAAATCCTCCTGTGGGATGCAGAGACTGAGGAACATCAAAACACGCTTACAGGGCACACCGGTGGCATCAGAGTAGTGGCGTTTTCACCAGATGGTAAAAACCTTGTTAGTGCAGGTCAGGACGACACAATCCGAGTGTGGGATCCGCGTACAGGCGAGTCTCTCACCACGCTTACCGGACATACGGAACGGGTCTCTATTCTGGCATTTTCGCCGGATGGCAAAGTGCTTGCCAGCGATGGTGTCGGGCGTATGATTCAACTATGGAATACTGACACTTGGCAGCGGCAGTTAGCCATCAGAACACACTACGATTCAATCCATACCCTTGCGTTTTCACCAGATGGAAAAACTATAGCGAGTGGCGGCGGTTGGAACGATAACGCGCTGAGGATGTGGGATGTCTATACTGGCGAACATAAAAACGCGCTCCATGGACACACGGGTAGTATTACCGCAATAGCGTTTTCACCAGATGAAGCAACTGTCGCAAGTGTAAGTCGGGACGATACAATTCGAGTATGGGATTTAAACATAGAACAACCTCGCTTCATTCTCAACGGACATGTAAACGTCGGTACGGAGGTGGTGTTCTCACCAGATGGCGCGACGCTTGCCAGCGGCGGCGATTGGCCTGAAAATACAGTCCAATTGTGGAATCCAAACACCGGTGCCTTGAAGGATACCCTTGAAGGACATACCGACCGTATCAGTGCATTGGCATTTTCCTCAGATGGCAGAACGCTTGCCAGCGGCAGCTGGGATAACACGATTCGTTTGTGGAATACACACACGGCTGAACTCAAAACTACGCTTGAAGGACAGAGGCGTGAGGTTCAGTCGTTGGCGTTCGCACCGGACGGAAAAACCCTCGCGAGCGGAAGCGGTTGGGAAGATACAATAATACGGCTGTGGGATACGGATATTGCGCAGCAAATCGGGAGGCTTGAAACCTACACGCGTTGGATTTATGCTTTGGCATTTTCACCGGATATCCAAGGCACATCTGGAATGTTCCTCGCCAGTGGAAGTGGTGACGGCACGATTCGAGTGTGGCATCTCGACTCAGGGAGGACACCTATAGATAGACCGCAGATGACACTGACAGCACATACAGACGACATTGTCGCTTTAGCATTCTCACCAAACAGCACAGCTCAATATAACTGGGTTCTTGCCAGCGGCAGTCGGGACGATACACTCCGGTTGTGGAAATTAACTGTAGGAGAACCAACGCCGCGTTCTTTAGCCCTTCACGGTCATACGGCTGATGTCCAGGCAGTGGCATTCTCGCCAGATGGCGCGACGCTCGCCAGTGCAAGTAGCGACGAAACGATCCGCTTATGGAGCGTCCATTCCGGTGAACACTATAAAACCCTTTATGGTCACACGGATGATGTCACTTCACTCGCATTTTCACCCGATGGAAAAACGCTCGCCAGTGCGAGCTCGGATAATACAATCCTCCTATGGGAATTTGAACCCGAATTGGCACAAAACCGATGGGATCTTAACGGTGATGGACTTGTAAACATTCAGGATTTAACATTAATCGCATCCCGGTTCGGGCAGGACACACCCGATCTCAATGGCGATGGCATTGTTAATATCCTGGATCTGGTGCTTATAGCGAACCACTTCGGAAAATAGGTGAAATCGTGATCAGTTGTCAGTTAAGCGTGCGGCAGTTTCAAACGTTTTCACAGTTTCCACAAACGAGTGGCTGATAACTGAAAATTCTTTTAGAAGGTATCTTATGATAAAAGCACAATTACGCAGTCTCTTGCGCCTGATTTCCGTCACGTGCCTCTTGTTGGTGCCATTCGCGTTGCCGCCAAATGTTCATGCGCAAGACTCTCGCTACAGATATTTGCCTGAAGGTGCTAAAGTTCGATTCGGCAAAGGTTTTATTACCGATATAGAATTCTCACCGGATGGCTCACAGTTCGCTGTCGTCAGTTCAATAGGGATTTGGCTCTATGATGCACGCACGTCCGAAGAAATCGCTTTGCTCACGGGACATACAGGTTGGGTCCGGGCAGTGGCGTTTTCACCCGATAGCAGGACGCTTGTCAGTGCCAGCGTGGACAGCACAGTTCGGATCTGGGATGCTAAAACGGGGCAACACCGTACGACGCTCTATGGACATGAGAATTTTGTCTATAGTGTTGCGTTCTCCCCAGACGGAAAAACGATCGCGAGTGCGAGTTCAAATGAGATTCGCTTGTGGAATGCAAACACCGGTAGACAGGAAAACGTCCTGGCAAGACGAGCAAGTTGGACATACCCCTTAGTGTTTTCACCGGATGGAAAGATCCTCGCCAGTGGAGACTGGGAGGGCGGAATTCAACTCTGGGATCCATCCACAGGTAGATTGATGAAGACGCTTGAAGAAAATAATTGGGGTTTCATCTATGCACTTGTGTTCTCACCGGACGGCACGATTTTGGCAGCGAGTGGTTCAGACACCACCATTCTCTTGTGGGATGTTGGGACAGGTCGACAACTATCAACCCTCATGTTCGGAGAAAGCACGCGTGGCATCCCCGCGCTTGCGTTCTCGTCCGATGGTACAATATTAGCGAGTGGGCATCGGGATAACAAGGTGCGTTTGTGGGATGTCCACACTGGGGGGCTTAACGCTACGCTTGAGGGACATACTTCTGACATCCGGGCACTCGCGTTCTCACCTGATAGCGAAGACGCTTCTGGAACGACGCTTGTCAGTGCAAGTGAAGACAACATCCTCCATTTTTGGGACACGCGAACTGAGGAATTTCAGACACCCCTCACAGGATGGACGGAAGGTTTCACGACGATGGCACTTTCACCTGATGGCACCACTATTGCCAGTGGAGGTAGTTGGCAAGGTAACCTCGTTCGCTTATGGGATTCGCATACGGGTGAACTCCAATCAGTCCTTGAGGGACACACCGATATAATCACGGTTGCGGCATTCTCGCCGGATGGGAAAACCCTCGTCAGTGCAGATTGGGATGGTATGATGTACCTATGGGATACCTCCACCCGAGAACGACGTGTTACACTCTCTGGTCATACAGGAAGGATTTTTACCGCGGTTTTTTCTTATGATGGAAACAGGATTGCCAGCATCAGTTATGATAAAACAATTCGAGTATGGAATACACACACTGGCGAACTGCAATCTACCTTTGACAGGCAGGGTGCCGACGGATTAACATTTTTGCCCGATGGCAGCCTGCGTGCCTGTGGTGGATGGAAGGGACCAGAAACGCTTCGGGTGTGGGATGTCTATACAGAAGAATCCGTAACTTCTGAAATCAGTACAGGATTTGATCCAGGACTCAACACCGTCGTTGCGTTCTCACCGGATAAGAAAACGATTGCCATCGGAACCCACCGTGGTGGCATTAGTTTGTGGCGTGCAGACACAGGTGAACATCTCCTTTACTTTACCAGAGCACATGCACACGATGTTACGACCTTAGCATTCTCGCCAGACGGCAGTCTACTCGCCAGTGGTAGTTACGACAACACCATTCGCCTTTGGGAAGCAGCGACGGGTGAACAGCTCGCATTCTTAACAGGGCATACGAACGCGCTTTCAATTACAGGATCTGCTGCCATCAGCACCGTTTCATTTTCACCAAACCGAGCATCCTCAAATTTTGAAACAACTGCGGGTTGGGAGCTTGCCAGTGCAAGTCATGATGGCACAATTCTCTTATGGGATCTCGCACCGTATCTTGCTCAAATCCCGTGGGATGTCAATGCCGATGGTGTCGTAAACATCTTGGATTTGACCTTTGTTGCCTCACGTTTTGGAGAAAGTTCACCAGACCTCAACGGCGATGGCATCGTCAATATTTTAGATTTAACACTCATCACACAACAGGTTGGAAAATAGGAGGTTAAGTTATGAAGACTAAGCAACTATGTTTCCCTATAAGTGCACTTTCCACGCGCCTTCGTCTTTATAGCACACTCTGGGTGCTACTTTTTAGTTTGGTGTCCCTTTCAATTTCTTTTCTATTTTTGTCAAATGCTCACGCCCAAGACGACACCCAAATGGGTTTGCCCGAAGGCGCGAAACACCGCATAGGCAAAGGGACACTACACGGTGGTATTGCGTATTCACCGGACGGGACGCGGATTGCCGTCGCGAGCTCGATCGGTGTTTGGATATACGATGCACACACGGGTGAAGAACTTGCGTTGTTCACTGGGCATGTTGAGCCGGTCTTGTCAGTGGCATTCTCGCCGGACGGAGAAATCCTCGCAAGCGGGGCGGGTAGAAAATGGAATTGGTGGCGAGAAGACAGCGAGATTAGGTTGTGGGACGCGAATACAGGCGAACACCTCACTACCCTGACACGGCCCCCTGAAATCGCAAAAGGCGCAGAAATAGGGCAGCTTGAAGTCTGGGAACTGGTGTTCTCACCCGATGGCAAAACCCTCGCAAGTGCAAGTAGTGACGGGTCAGTACGACTCTGGGATATAGAGACCGGACAGTATAGATCTATTCTTGAAGGAGGTCCGTTTATCCCATCAGTAGCGTTTTCGCCGGATGGCAAAACCCTTGTGGGTGGGAGTTGGGATAACACAATTCAACTGTGGGACGTAGCCACAGGGAAGCACCGTGCGACTCTTGAAGGACACATGGATCGTGTCTCGTCAGTGGCATTCTCGCCGGATGGCAAAACACTCGTTAGTGGCGGTTGGGACAAAACGGTTCTGTTATGGAATATAGATACCCTTTCCGCGCGTGATGTTCTCACTGGACATACACCAATTGTCACATCTGTGGCGTTTTCACCGGATGGCAAAACTTTCGCGAGTGCGGGTTTTGACCAGAAAATTCACTTATGGGAGGCAGATACAGGAAAACTGCGCGCTACCCTTTGGAAACATACAGGTTCAATTAATACGGTCGTTTTCTCACCCGATGGTGCTACCCTCGCCAGTGTAAGTGACGATGACGAAACAATTCGTTTATGGAAGACAGATACAGGAGAACAACTGACCACTATTACGGGACATTGGCATTTAGGACACGCGGCATTTTCATCGGATAAGAGAACCATCGCTATTGAGCATGAGCCTAATGAAATCTGGCTATGGGATGTCGTTACAGATCAAAAACTTGCTACGCTTACTGGGCATACGAAAGGTATTACTGCTTTGGCATTTTCACCGAACGGTAGCACCCTCGCAAGCGGGAGCATAGACACAACGGTGCGGTTGTGGGATGTGGCCACTGGCAAACTACGTGTTCCGCTTGGTGAACATTCCGACCGTGTTACAACCATCGCTTTCTCACCAGATGGTAAGACCTTAGCAAGTGGCGGTAATCGTAATACGCGAATTTATTTGTGGGATACAGAAAATGGCACCAGACGATCAACCGTCAATGCTCATACAACTGAGACATCGCTGGCGTTTTCCCCGGATAGTCAAACGCTTATGGCAGGAGGGGGTGATGGCAATATCCGGTTGTGGGATGTGAACACAGGTGAACTCCGTACCACCATTTATGAAGATGACGGCTCAATCCAAGATGTGACGTTTTCGCCTGATGGAAAAACAATCGCAAGTACAAATGGGCACGGTATCTATTTATGGAACGCGAATACCGGGCAGCACCTTACAACGCTCTGGGGGCGTACGGGGATTTATGCTACATTAGCGTTTTCGGCAGATGGTACAACTGTTGCCGTACCGCGCATAGGGGACGGCATCCATGTATGGGATGTTCACACCGAACAACTACACACGACCTTAGAAGGTCCTACGCCTGACACCGTTGCTCTCGCGTTCTGGCCCGATAACCAGAGCCTTGTCAGCGCGAATTATGCAAGTATTCTCTTATGGGACCTCGCACCGTATCTTATTCAAACCCCATGGGATGTCAACACGGATGGTGTCGTAAACATTTTGGATCTCACCTTTGTCGCCTCGCGTTTTGGAGAAAGTTCACCAGACCTCAATGGCGACGGTATCGTCAACATTTTGGATTTAGTCCTCGTTGCAAATCATATCACGGACTGAAAGTCGCCTCTCTCATGACCAACGGAGACACATCACGTTTCCAAAAAGATGATCCACAATGAAACACTTCAACACCCTTCTTGGACAAACTCACCTTACAATAAAACTCCCTGATTAATGACGCTGCACAGAAGAATTACAATTTGACACGATCTCTATTTTGTGGTAGAATAGCAATGTTAAATTTGGATACAAAAAACAAGGAGAGACAGATGAAATTATCAAAGTTCTGCTTACAAACGTATGTGTTTCTGCTGGTGCTGCTCATTGCTATTTCACCAGTGTTTGCTGATGAACACGAGACAGAAGAAACGCCGCCCCCCACAAAAAAATATGTTGAGTTCACACTGAGCGGCACCTACACCGATACCAAAACAGTCAGCACTTTCAGCACGTCCACGACAAAAACACTCCGAGGACTCTTTAAAAAATTAGATATACTCAAGGCGGATGATGAAATTGCTGGAGTTATCGTCAAAATAGATGGCGTCAGCGTAGGGTGGGCAACCCTCCAAGAGATCCGCACGAAACTTCACGAATTCCGAGAGGCAGGGAAAAAGACGATTGGATATCTGGAAAGCGGTGGTAATGCCGAATATCTCCTTGCCACTACGATGGATCGCATCGTTCTAATGCCTACGGGAAGCCTCAATTTAACCGGTTTACGTGCTGAAGTCCTTTTCTACAAAAGGTTACTGGACAAGTTAGACATCCAAGCCGATATGCTGGCGATGGGTAAATACAAATCCGGTGTTGAACCTTACATGCGCGATGGTATGTCCGATGAATTCCGTGAGTCGATGACTGCGCTGCTTGACGATTTATATGCCCGATTGTTAGAACATATCGCTGAGAGTCGAGAGGGTATGACCGTAGAAAGGGCATCGGATTTAATAAACCGCGGTCCATTCACCGCAGAAGAAGCACATCAGGAAAAATTGGTTGACACATTACAATACTACGATGAGCTTCTCACGGATCTCAAAGAAGCATCTGAAGATGAAGAGGTTCAGATCACTAAGCCGAACTACGAGCGCAAGCGGAAAGTGCCGGATATGAATAGTTTCGCTGGACTTATGCAGCTGCTCAGTATGTTGAATCCGCCCCAACGAACACGGACGGGTACTGCAGAGAACCAGATCGCGCTTATCTATGCCAGTGGACCGATTTTACCCGATTTTGATTCGCTCTTCGCTTCAATGTCAGTGGTCACACCAGAAACGTTAAAAAAGGCGTTTGAGAAGGCACGCTCTGACGATACCGTTCAGGCAGTTGTGTTCCGAATAGACAGCCCCGGTGGTTCCGCCCTCGCTTCGGATCTGATTTGGCGAGAGGTTATGCTCACACAACGTGAGAAACCCGTTGTTGTTTCCATGGGTAATGTCGCTGCCTCTGGTGGCTACTATATCGCGATGGCGGCGGGAACAATCATCGCACACCCAAGCACGATAACAGGCTCAATAGGTGTGTTCGGCGGTAAACTGAACATGAAGGGACTTTACAACAAGGTCGGTTTGACAAAGGAAATCATCGCACACGGACAGAACGCGACGCTCTATTCGGATTACGGCGGTTTTACTCCCACTGAACGGGAACGTGTCGAAAAGATGATGAAAACGGTCTATGAAGATTTTGTCCGTAAGGCGGCAGCAGGCAGAAACAAATCTTTTGAGGAAATCGACGAAATTGCACAAGGGCGAGTCTGGACAGGCAAACAGGCAAAGGCACTCGGACTCGTCGATGAACTCGGTGGATTGGACACTGCACTCTCTATCGCCAAAAAGCAGGCTGGTTTTGCCGATGATGACGAAGTTAACCTTATCGTGTTGCCGAAGCAGAGACCGTTTTTTGAACAACTTCTGGAACAGATGATCGAAGACACGGAGAGTTCAATGCGGGTGCCACTCCAATTAACTGCGAATCATCCTGTACTCTCCACATTTGGTACACAGTGGCAGCATGTCATCACATGGCTGAGTCTGTTTGGTTTTGAAGATGGAACACAGGTCCTAACAATTCTACCTTATAATATTTTGATCCGGTGAGTTTATGAAATCCAACAATAGTTTCCGTGTTGACCTAACTGACGAACAGGTCGCCTTTTTTCAAGAGAACGGATACCTGAGCATTCCACGTATCACAACAGATGAAGAGATTGAATGGCTCAAAGGCATCTACGATGAACTCTTCACAGAACGGACTGGAGAGGCGGAAGGACGCTATTTCGATCTCGCCGGTCCGCGTGCGCATAACGGGCAAGAAACGTTACCACAAGTCTTAGGTCCAGAGGCACAATTTCCAGAACTCCGCGAGACTATCTATTTCCGAAACGCACAGCGGCTCGCTGCGAAATTGCTCAGTGTAGAAGCCCAAAAGGTCAGTGGTGGTGGGCACATGATTTTGAAACCCGCGCACTACGGCAATGAAACCCCGTGGCACCAAGACGAGGCGTACTGGAACCCCGAAGTCCTGCCGCATAGTTTGAGTGTTTGGCTGCCGCTTGACAAGGCAACACTTGAGAGTGGATGTCTTCAATTCATCCCACAATCGCATAAGGGAGAGGTGCGGTGGCATCGTCATATCAATAATGACCCACTCGTACACGGGTTGGTGACAGACGACGTTGACGTATCAGAGGCGGTGGCTTGTCCAATACCTGCGGGTGGTGCGACATTTCATCACTGTCGGACTTTACACTATTCCGCACCGAATAGCACAGCAGAAGAACGTAGAGCATATATCCTTGTCTTCGGCGGACCCCCCAAAAAGTTGGATAAACCCGCGCGCCGTCCGTGGCAAATGGAGGAACAGGAGGCACTCGCAGAACTAAAATCGTTAGCAGCAGAGAGATCGTAAGTAAGAGCACTCGGCTCGGGGCACTATTATGAAGATTATTTGTACTGGCATCAGTTGTTCAGGTCGCAAAGAGTTGATGGCGAATTTTAAAATCCTTTGCATGAAAAGAAAACTGAACATCGGCTTTTTCAACGTCGGCGACGTTATGCACCGCGCCGCCGCGGAGGCTCGTGTCCATTTCACGGATAAAGTTCTCGATTCGGACCCAGCGGTTTTGTCATTAGCACGGCGCACGGCTTTCTATGAAATCGCTCGGCGCGCCGAAGACTATGAACATGCAATCATCGGATTACACGCCTGCTTTCGATGGCGCGGGAGTCTCATCGAAGGGTTTTCCTTTAAAGATATTGAAATCCTACTACCAGATCTCCTAATCAATGTCGTTGACAATATCACCGATATATCAGAACGGATGGAAAAAACGCCGCAGTGGGCGGAGATGGGAAAAGCAGCGCTCAATGTTTGGTTAGATGAAGAAGAGTTCCTAACACGGCAACTCGCACATTTCACAGAGAAACCGCATTACACCGTCGCAAGACAACACGATCTTGAGAATTTCTATGAACTCCTCTTCTCGCCGAAACCGAAATTTTATCTCAGCTATCCAATTACGCTCCTAAGAGATACTCCGAAGGAAATTGATAAAATTCGCGAAATTGGCGAAAAACTGAGTCGTTCATTTATCGTCTTCGATCCGCTCACAATCAAGGACATGGAACTCGTTACCCTCACGAAAGATGAAAGTGATGACACCCCGCGTGTGAGTGAAATGGGTGAAGAAGTAATTGAACAGATTCAAACGCGCACAATCTCACGGGATTACCAGTTCGTCCATCAGAGCGATTTTGTGGTTGTCATCTATCCAACAGACAAATTATCGCCCGGCGTTCTCAGCGAAATGAATTACGCTTCTCGCCATAACAAGCCAGTGTATGCAGTTTACCCTGGGACGCGGAGTATCTTCTTTGAGAACCTATGTGACCGGATTTTTGATACCTTTGAGGAGTTAGCAGATTTTCTAACGACCACGTATAAAGTAGATGAAAATTGATACCAAATCACCTGATTCTAAAACCCCAAAGTGTGCCTTGCCTAATTCCAAAAGGATTTCTGTTCCGAAGATAATGTTCTAAATTTTAACGGAGTGGTGCGTCGGAGCATCACCCGCCCTGTAGTTATAGAAAGGTTTTATCCTATGGTTGATGCATATTACACAACCGACGAATCTCATTACAATGAGTGTATCGAGAAGGGTACGATTGTTCCGACGAAAGATTGGTATGGTAAAAGGTTTTACGTCGAGGATTTTTTAGCAGGCGATCATAAGTACATTTTCATGTTTGTCAATGATCGCTATAGTATTTTTGACGAGGATGGAAAGGATAAGACTTTCGGTTTTGTCTTGGATGCCGAGTTGTTGATCACAGAGAGCAATGCCCTTGTAGGACCCGACCTACTAAACGAGTACCGCTCTCTCATCAATGAATGCGCAACGTTTTCTGTCCAACAAGACCCTGCACTGAAAAATGCGCAATTGATTGTTCGAGGCGTGCTCGCCGGAGCTGTTACCGAACCAGGGGTTACTGAGACGATGCTGCTTTTCAGGACACGTGTATCTGAACTTCAAAACGAACGTCGTTGTCAGGGGGAAGCAGCACTGAAACGTCTGCGAGAATCAACTGAGCCGTTGGAACTGCTTGTCGGTGGGTCTTCACCATCATCGAAATAGCATAGTGCCTTGATGCCAGATTCTGTGCTTGTGTCGCTGGCGTAAAGCTGAATGGCACATGGAACTTGGAAAATTCGGCCATAGTGGGAAGAGTGCTAAGCGTACACCAGATGTGTGCCAATCTAAGCGAAAACAGGTTTTTGACAACGGAAAAAACCGAGCGAAAACCCCATAATTAAAAATATGAAAATCGGTATCCTCTCCCGGGGACCCCAAAACCACTCCACACGCAGACTCAGCGAAGCTGCCCTACACGCAGGACACATCTCAGAAATTTTAGATCCCTTCGGTTTCTATCTCCATATAGGGGACACTACCAATCGCATCACTTATAAAGGGAAACCGGCAGAAGACTTTGATGTCATCGTGCCACGGCTCAGTCGAACGACAGCACGATATGGCGAAGAGGTCGTAGCACATTTTGAATGGATCGGCACGCCTGTAATTAATCGTGCAAAACCGATCGCGGCAGCACGGCACAAATTTCACTCGCTACGCATCCTTGCGCAGCATGGATTGCCTATCCCACCAAGCCTCACCGTCGGTTCCACCACATTTTTAGAAAACGCCGTAGCCGAGATAGGGAATTACCCGTTTATTTTAAAACCCTTTTACGGCACACACGGCAGGGGTGTAATGTTGTTAGATACACCTACGTCTCTCACTTCAACTGTGGACGCACTGTGTGACCTCCATCAGGATTATGTGATTCAGCCTTTCATCGCGGAAGCAGATGGAACTGACATCCGTGTTCTTGTCGTAGGTAGTGAAGCGATTGCAGCGATGAAACGGAGTGCACCGCCCGGCGAATTCCGAGCGAATATTCATAAAGGCGCGGTAGGAGAAGCGATTACACTAACGGAGGAATACACCCGTCTCGCGATAGAAGCAACCGCAGCACTTGAGTTAGAAATAGCCGGTGTCGATTTACTTGAAACAAACGAGGGCCCCGTTGTTCTGGAAGTCAATCCGTCGCCGGGATTTGAGGAATTGGAGTCAGTCACAGAAATCGATATTGCAAATGCGATTATCGAATTTATAACGTCGTATGTGATGCCATAAATAGCAGTCTACCACACCAACACAAGGGAAAGCCTAAACTTTGATTTTTCTGATTTATGTGATTACTGGGATCAGTCAAAGCGCGTAGCCCGTAATGAAATTATGCCTTAAATGGCATAATTTGTCTTTGCTTTACATTTGGAGGGCGGCTCTACGGGGAGGCACGCTAATGTTCAGATTCGCCTGACCGAACCGCAAGGAAAGATTAAAAAATTAAAAATATTGATGTTCAATCACGAATTTCCACCGATCGGTGGCGGTGGCGGTTGGGTCAGTCATTTTTTAGGCAAACACTTCGCGGCGGCGGGACATGAGGTGCATCTAATTACCTCTCAGTTTCGTGATTGTCCGACAGACGAGCAGGTGGAAGGTTTCCATGTGCATCGTGTGCGTGCGCTGCGAAAAAACCCTGATGTGTGTGCAGTCCACGAAATGCTGACTTACGCGGTGAGTTCAAGTCTCTATGGGCTGCGGTTTGCGAAGCAGTTTCAACCGGATATCGTCCAAGTCTTTTTTGGGATTCCTGCGGGCGGCGGTGCGTATCTTCTGCAAAAACTTCGCAAGGTGCCGTATGTCGTATTTTTAGGCGGGCGTGACGTGCCAAGCCGCAATCCCGATCCGCCCTATTATCGGTGGTTATACCTGCTGCTGAAGCCCATCATCCGAGCAATTTGGAGGAATGCTTCAAGAGTTGTTGCCTGTAGTGAAGGCTTACGCGAACTTGCGCAAGAAACAGATGCGGATGTGAAGATGGATATGATTCCTGACGGCTTGGACTTGGGGCGTTTTGAACCAATCCAACGCGATGCTTGCCCAGAAAAAGTCCGAGTCCTCACCATTGGGAGGCTCATCCCTCGCAAAGGATTCCAGTTTCTGATTCGCGCACTCCCTCAAATTATTGAAAAGGCGGCACATAACTTTGAAATTGAAATTGTTGGTGATGGACCCTATCATGGAGAGCTCCTAAGATTAGCAGAAAATCTTGGTGTCGCCTCACACATCCACTTTACAGGGTCAGTCCCGTATTCCGAATTACCACAAAAATATCGCGATGCCGACATTTTCACCCTACCCTCACTTGCAGAAGGGATGCCCCTCGTCGTTTTGGAGGCGATGGGAACCGGACTTCCGATCGTTGCCAGTCGTGTTCAAGGTATTGATGAACTCGTGGTGGAGGATGTTAATGGTGCATTGTTTGAGGCGGGGAATGTTGACGGACTTGCGCACGCTCTCCTCAAACTGATTAACGCCGGTGAAGGTCGTGTTGAGATGGGGAAAGCAAGTGTTGAACGTGTCAAACCCTACGATTGGAAACACATCGCCGACGCTTATTTAGCCCTCTACGCTGATATTTTAGGGAAAGGAGAACAGTAATATGATACCTATCAAGATCCTTGCGATCGGGGCGGGCGGTTTACAACGCGCCTTAACCCATGAATTTGTTCATATCCTCAACGAACGAAATCTCTATAACGGCGGCATCTTCGTCGGACAGCCGCGCGGCACTGAGAAAGCTGATGCTTTCAATCAACAAGGTGGTGTATACCATGTCGTCACATTCGATCTAAGTAGTATCCATGACATCCGACAAGTTTCAAGCGTTGTTGGTGCGACGACGCTCGCCACGGAAGCCGGTCGCGAACAGTTCTATGCACAAACCGAAAACCCATTAGATCTCCTCCTCATTGGTGTGACCGAGGCGGGGATTGCCAAGGGTGAACTGGCGATGGATGTACTGGATGAGACCCTCTATCGCTACTTTTCGCATCACGGGGCAGATGCGACGCTCTGCGTTATCAACACGGATAACCTCCGAAATAACGGCGATGTGATCCGCGATATTCTCTGCAACGAGTATTCGAAACGGAGCGATGATTACACGACCTGGTTAGAGACAAACGTCGGGTTCCTCAATGAGATGGGCGACCGACTCGTACCACAGGTCTACGCTGTACCTGACGAGATTCAGGCAGCTGCACGTGCACAGATTGAAGGTCAAGATGAACTCATAACCTACGCAGAGGCACCACCCGCGACATCACTTATTTTAGAAGATTTAGAGAACATGTTGCGCGTGCCGTTCGCGGAACTTCAAGACTATGGCGTTGTTGTCAGTGCGGAGAGCATTGAGCCGTATCACGACTGGAAATTGCTCTTGGTGAATTCTGTGCATGTGCCAGGGATTACACACAAAGGGGCACTCTCTGGAATTGAATATGTCAACGAAGCAGCAGCACATCCTACCTTCGCGCCGCACCTCGAACGCCTGATGAACGGATACGCTGAGATTGTGGAAGCGGATATCCCCATCGCTGGAAAAAGTGCTCGCGCATACTCGCTGGAATTCGTTGACCGCATCCGCCGCGTCAAAGACGACAACGCTCGGATTAACATCATTGAAACGGTGAAACTCCGAGAACGCGCCGCCGATATCGTCCGTTCACCGAACTACAATGCCAGCACGGAACTCTTCAAAAATGACTTCGCATACTCCTTCGCAACAGTCCTCCGATTCCTGACCCCCCACGCAATCTCGTCTCCTGATGACTATAGAGGTATCACCGATACCGGCACAGAATACGAAATTCGTGATCCTGATCGGACGATACAAGACGTTCTGAAGGGGGCGTTTGGGGCAAGCCAAACAGATGTGGAAACACGACTCGCTACTATTTTCTCTAATGCGGCGTTGTGGTCCCCTGCTGGGGCTGCAGCACCGAGCGGTTTGGACGGGAATCAGGACTTTACCGAACGGGTTGCCGGATATTATCACCGATTGGTTAACGGAGAGACGTGTCTTGAGGTTTTAGAGGGTATCAATGCAACCGTAGAGGTTGGGTAACCCAACCCCTACAAAGACCATTGCTAAAGGCTAATAACCCCTTTTTTGCGTTGAAGGACAGCATCGTAGAACCGCATCGTGCCGACACAGTCATGGATACTCGATATCGGTTCTCGGTCTTCACGAATCGAGTTGGCAAATTCGGTAAGGCTGATCCCGTCACCTGTCAGTTCACCGTTGCGCTGATCAGAAAAGTTTGAGGTAAACGTGTTCCCGGATTCGGTGAAATGTTGCGCCCCCCACAATCCATCTAAAACGATGTATTCGTGCTGTCCGGTGATTTCAATATAGTCATAGTTGCGCTGCCAGAGCCGTTGGCTGCTCAGCTGCAAACTTCCCACCGCGCCGTTGGTGTATTCTACAGCAACAGCGAAAGCACCTTGTCCATCGACTTCATTGTGAAAAACGCTGAGTTCCTTCACATCCGCACCGGCGATGTGACGCGCCAAATCGAAATGGTGGATAGCGAAATCGAGCAGATAACTTTTGACCGTCGGGTATTTACCGCTGCAGAACGAGCAGAAAAGTTGGGTGAGTTGCCCGAAGGATTCGGTCTGCATGATTTGCCTCGCCTCACGCACACCGAGGCTGAACCTACGCTGGAAGTTCACCATGAGTGTTTTGCTGTGTTTTTCTGCGGCTTCTGCCAAAGCAATCGTTTCCTCAAGAGAGGGTGCTGGCGGTTTTGGTGTAAATACATGATACCCCGCCGCAAGCGTTTCAAGTACAAGCGGCTGTCTCGGGTCAGGTCCCATGGAGATGATGACTGCTTCCAAGTCTTCTTTTTCAAACATTTCGTGCCGATCAGTGTAGTATCTGCCTGTGCCGAATTTGCCAGCAGCGTCTTTTGCACGATTTTCGTCGGCATCACAAACGGCTTGCAATGCGACAGGGGCGAGATGTAGGGCAGGATAAATGGTGTGCCTTGCAAAACCACCGGCACCGAGAAATCCAATCCGAAGAGGTTCCATATCTGTTTCCTTTAGTGGTTATTAGTTATTAGTTACTGTGCTGTGGCGTTGAGATAGGCTGTGGCATCCACAAGGACATTGAACGCCATAAGATGTTAACTAAAAACCAAAAACTCATAACTAACAACTATTAGAAAAGTTTGTATGGAATTTAGCACAACCATGCGATACTGTAAAGGAAATTTTTTCGTGTCAGGTAAGGGATAGAAATTTCAATTCAACCTAATTGCGAAAATTATGTCAAAAATAAATGTAAAACTCCAGGTGAATCTCACCGAACCACAAGGAAAAGTGAAAAAATAGAAACAAAAGAGAAAATACCTAAAGTAAGAGGGGTTTCTAATCCCGATACCAAAACGCGAAACTTCCGATTTGCGCTGCTCCAAGGCACCTTCATGCGCATCAACCTTGCATTCGCAGATTCATCGACGGTGCTACCTGCTTTTATCCATAAATTAAGTGGTTCCGATATTCTGGTCGGTTTGACCGGTTCAATGATGACAGCAGGGTGGATGTGGCCCCAGCTATTGATGTCTAACCTACTTGAACATCGTCCACGCAAAATGCCGTTTTACGCGCTCGGCATGAGCGTCCGCGTTTTGGCATGGCTTGCCGTCTTTTTCTGCACCATCACAATCGGTGAACGAAACCCAATGCTGCTTGCCGCCTCCTTTCTCGGACTCTACTTCTTATCCTCCTCCGCCATGGGCGTTTCGACGCTTCCTTATATGGACATCGTTTCTAAAGCGATAGCACCACAGCAGCGCGCCCGTTTCTTTAGCCTGCGACAACTCTATGGTGGCTTTTTCGCCATCTGGGTTGGATTTCTGGTTCGTGCGGTACTTGGAGACGAATCCGAATTTACGGGTATACTCGGTAGTATTACGCAAACCTTCAAAACGGGCACCATGTATTTTATCGGTTCTATCTGTCGTCTGGAGACCGACCTTGGATTTCCGTATAACTACGCTTTTCTCTTTGTCTGTTCAGTGGCCGCAGCATTCTTCTCTTTCGTGAGTTTCTTAGGCGTGCGTGAGCCTATTCGTCCTGTCCACCCGAATCGTCAACCGATGTGGCAACACATAAAGCACGGGGCATACTTCCTACGGACAGATATAAATTACCGACGCTTCATCTTCTTCCGTGTCTTTGCGCACCTTTCCGGGATGGCATCCCCTTTCTACGTGCCTTATGCACTGAACGAACTCAAGTTTTCAGAGGCGACGATAGGATTTTTCATTGTCTGTTCCGCACTCAGTGGTGTGATCTCAAATACATTTTGGGGATACATCGGCGAAAGATACGGCGTACGGTGGCTGCTGATTATCACAGCCGGACTGATGGGCATTCCTCCTGCGCTCGCCTTTTCTTCGGGCATACTGCCAGTTTCGTTACAGATGCCCGCCTTCTTCATGATTTTCATCGTGGGCGGTATTTTGGCAAACGGCATGATGGTCGGTTTTATGGCATATATGCTGAATATCGCGCCGCCGCGTAACCGCCCGAGTTACATCGGTTTCATGAACACGCTCCTCATGCCTGTGAGTTTCGCGCCGTTTTTGGGTGGGATCCTTGCACGTCATATCGGTTATCAGTGGTTATTCGCTATTTCGGTAGGTATCTGCCTCGCTGCTTTCCACATGGGAACAAAACTCGAAGAAATCATGCACGAAGACGAGATGGAAGAGCAAACTGACGACTAAAGTTTACGAAATTTGTTCTAATACCATTCATTTCATGAATTCCCTTTCAAAATCCTGAAGATTTTCTCACTACTTCCAAATTTTAGTTTGTAGGGGTTGGGTAACCCAATCCCTACAGGTAATACGATTTTTCTGTTGGATAGCAACTTGGGTTATGATAAAATAGCAAACAATTGATAGAGACAAGTCTCATGTCACACATTTAACACTATATGCCGTCACGAATTCTCAATTCACGACTCTTTTGCTTGACATACTCTCCAAGCTAAAGCTTGGAGATTCTTCTCGTCGCTTTATCTTGTGGATTGTGGGATCAACGACAACTGCTCTTTGCGTGAGTCTTACGCTATCTACTCCAAAGGTTGATGCCCCAACCTTAAATTTTACTTGACCTTTTGCAGAAAAAGTATTAAAATATTCCTAAGAGATTGACATACTTTTCTGGTTAAACAAAAACCAGCCAATTGTGGAATCAACGGCGAATGCTCTTCGATAGAGTCTCACTTCACCTACACCAAAGGACGATGCCCCGCCCCTTAAATTTTTGTTTAATTTTATTTTGCCAATATATACACGGTATTCTGATTGTCAATTTTAGCAAAGGGACCGTCTATATTATAATCAATACCTTCTTTGAGAAATTCTTTTATAGGTTCCGCTAACAACTGATATTCTCTATTTAAACGTTCAAATTCCAAAAATTGATTCCTATTCAATTCCATATTTTTACTTGAAATTTGCCATGCCGTAAATTTTTGATTATTCATTTTTATTACTCCTTATTAGAAAAATTCTCTACTGCTAATGAATGATGTATTATTTATTTTAGATATAAAATCACCCAACAAAATAGTGTAATTGTTAAGAGGTTTAAAAAGACCTTCTATTTTTTCTATTTCTTCTATCTTTAAACCCAGTTCGTTTAACACATTTATTGTAATCATACGAGAATGAGAGTGCCATAATTTATTGTCGCTAAGACTGTTAGCTATTTCTTTGGATTTTTGTTCCTTTTGCTCTTGATTTACTTTCCAATTTTTGAAATGATAGGAAGTTAACCATTTGGATAGTAGTTCTATTGATAATTCCCTAGCTTGTTGAAATTCATGAAGTTCACCAAGATCAAGTTTATTTATAAGTGCAAATTCAACACTACTAACTTGACCTGTTTCTGCTTTTTCTAGTAGACTTTCATATTGATTTATATATGCTAATGCAGAAATAAGTTTGCCTTCTTTAACAACTTGAGGATCAATAGGGCCTAAACAAGATGAGTAGCTCATGAAAATTTTATCTCCAGACATGGCTAAGATAGTTCCTGCTGACATCGCACAATCAGGTATCAAAAAATATACTTCTTCGTAGAAATGCCGAGTTACACCTACTATATTTTCCACCACCTCAACTAATCCACCAAGAGTGTTTAGTATTATTACCAAACGTTTTTTTCTATTCTCAAGCAAATCAACAGAACTTTTGAATCGAGTTATCATATCATAATCTATAGCACTATAAATTACAATAGCATCTGCTTCAAATATTTCTTCAATTTTAGTTAGGTGTTTATTCAATTCAATTTGAATATGCCTAAAAGTTGGATCTAAACGGTCAAAAGTGTCTACGCTCAAAATTATTTCCTCCATAATAGTTTATAAGACTACACTAAATTATATCTAATTTACAATGTTTTGTCAAGCCTATTTTTAAAATATTTATAGCGGCATTGACATCCCTGTCATGATGAGTATTACACCGGTGACAAGTCCATTCACGATCGTTTAAATCCAATTTAACTTTGTTATCGCAGACATGACACACTGAAGTAGTAGGTTGCCATTGATCAATGCACTCAACTTGTTTGCCACGTTTCTTTGCTTGCCACTTCATTTTCTGCATGAATGAGTAGAATCCTATATCAGAAACTTTGCGACCCCACAGTCGTTTCATGCCGTCAAGATTTAACGTTTCAAAGCACAGAATATCAAATCTTCTGGAAAGTTCGAGTGCCAGTTTCCAGTGGTGATCTTCGCGCTGTCTCGCAAGTTTGCGGTGCATTCGTGCATGATGCTGTCTTGCACGTTCTCTGTTGTTGCTTCCACTCAGTTTTGTGGAAAGTTGGCGATTGGCAATTCTTACTTTATCAATGGATTCTGTGAAAAACTGAGGCGATTCATATTTCTTGCCGTTAGATGCTGTTAGCATTGTTTTGATTCCCATATCAAACCCTGCAGCATTACCCGTCATTGGCTTGAGATGTGATTTAACATGATCAGTAACAACGGACATGTAAAAATCGCCAAGTGAATCTTCTTTGATAGTAACAGTCTTTATGTTGCCGTAAATAGGGCGACTCAGATTAAATCGGTAAGTTTTCTGCATGATAGTTACTCTATCGCTGTAGATGCCAAATCCTTTGTCACCTCCTATGGGTTTATCAAATTTGTATCCAGATGGACACATTGTGAATGAATAAGGCTTGCGAAAAGACCTGAACCTTGGCGGACGTTTCGCGATTTTCTTAAAGAAACGTTGATAACCATTATCCAGTCGTTTAAGCACATTTCTTGCCGCCCATGAATCAAGTTCTCCCCAATGTGAAAACATCTCCGGATGAGAATTACGCAGAATGGTAAACTCACGCGACATTTCTCTATAAGAGAGATACGGCAGACCAAGAGAGTGTCGCGTGCGTTGCCAACCCAAAAAGTAATTCCATATTGTATGTGCTATCCACGTTTTACGCTTTAGGTGCTTTAAACGCGGCGCACGAAAGAGTTTGTAGTTAGTAGAATACATTTTACCACCCTGTGTGGGGTACAGAGTTATGTCAAATTTTATTTGTCAATATCTTTTAGGAACATTATAGAGAAGAAAAATATAAGGATGAGTAGTTCAACCGCTAAGTTGTTCATCATCCAAATAAGTCCTATAATAAACCATAAAAAATTAGCAGTAAAAGCAAAACCGAAAATAATTATTTTCAGAATTCTCACAAAGTATTTCATTTTAGAACCAGTTTATATGGTTTTTGAATGATTTTCAAGGTGATTATCAATTCGGGTGTTGATGCTTTTTATATCTTGTTTTAGATCTTTTATATCTTCTTTGGTGGCGAATTTAAATGACCTAAGAAAACTTACAACTGATATTAAAGCAACAACACCAGAAAATATCACCGTTAATACAATCGCCCAAGTCGGCATTGTTAGTCTCCTTTTTGTTAAATCTACATACATACTGCCCTGTGCAGGGCACAGAGTATCAAATCCAAACTGAATATATACTAAATATAACACAAAAACAGAGTTGTGTCAAGAGAAAACAGGCGTAAAGTCTGAATTTACCTGACTTTACGCCTGTTTTTGATGTTAGATTTACCAATATTTTATACAAGCCAAAGCTCTTATTAATGCCATAGTATGAGTATATCCTTGTAATCTGCCATTTTCTTGGTAGTATTTATCCATATACTCCTCAGGTGCCAAAGCACCTGAGCCTATAGTGTCATCGATAAGATCATTTAAAGCTTCCATATTACCCGTGTTATTGTCACCATAATGACTTTCCATCATGCGACCGATGTCAATTAATGCGTCTATAACACCTTTAGATGAATTAGTATTAAATTCACCCCACTTATCTTTTGAAATATCCGTATGTTTAGAAGAATTAATTGGTTCCTTAAAAATTTCCCAACTACTATCCGAGCCTGTTGATATGGTTCTCGCAAATCCCTTACGTTGTAAATTACCCAATGCTCTTGGTATAGGATTTGTTTTTACTATTGAAGGTTTTCCATTACATGATATGTAATGTTGATTAACTAGTAGTCTGTCACAATTATCTTGATAGTTGATCTAAAATCTGGTATCCTTAGG
>JAPPBX010000045.1 GCA_026702755.1 Candidatus Poribacteria bacterium
ATGTTTGATAAAATAGTTCCCCGTAGTGAAGACTACGCAAAATGGTATACACAGGTTATCCGTCAAGCAGAAATGGCAGATTACGCACCCGTACGCGGCTGTATGGTCGTACGTCCTTACGGTTACGCACTTTGGGAGAACGTCAAAGAGCAACTGGATATCCGTTTCAAGGAAACAGGACACCAAAATGCCGCATTTCCCCTCTTCATTCCAATGAGTTTCATTGAGAAGGAGGCGGAACACGTTGAAGGCTTCAAACACGAGTTCGCCATTGTCACGCATGGCGGCGGAAAAAAGTTGGAAGAGCCACTCGTGGTACGTCCGACATCTGAAACCATCATCGGCTACATGTATAGTCAATGGATCCAGTCTTACCGCGATCTGCCTGTGCTTATCAATCAGTGGGCGAATGTTGTCCGATGGGAATTACGTACCCGTCTTTTCTTAAGGACGATGGAATTCTTCTGGCAAGAGGGGCATACCGCACACGCTACACATGAAGAAGCGAAAGAAGAAACGCTCCGCATCCTCAATATCTACACCGATTTTGCTGTCAACGAAGCCGCTATACCCGTTATCCCCGGTCGCAAGAGCGAAAGCGAAAAGTTTCCGGGTGCCTTGACATCCTATACTATTGAGGCGATGATGGGTGATAAACGCGCCCTTCAAGCTGGCACATCACACGACTTAGGACAAAACTTCGCCAAAGCCTTCGATATTCAATACCTCGATGCCAACCAGAAACAGCAGCACTGCTGGACAACGAGTTGGGGGGTAAGTACCCGAATGATTGGAGCGATTATCATGGCACACGGGGACGACCAAGGATTAGTCCTACCCCCGAGACTCGCGCCCACGCAACTCGTCATCGTCCCAATTGTTCCGAAAAACAGAGATGATGCTAAGCAAACAGTCATGCAAGCCGTTGACGCAATCTGTGAGACCTTAGGTAGTGTCCGCTACCACGTTGATGACAGACACGACTACTCACCCGGATGGCGATTCAACGAATGGGAACTCAAAGGCGTGCCGCTGCGTATAGAAATAGGTCCTCGAGACTTGGAGAAACAGCAAATTGTCCTCGCACGACGCGATATACCGGGTAAGGAAGGCAAAACGTTCGTGCCGATTGATAACGCCGTCGAGACAGTGAAGCAGATGCTCGACACCATTCAAGCGGATATGCTCAAACGGGCGACGGACTTCCGAGATGCAAACACCTTTGAACCCCACACTTACGACGCATTCAAAGAAGTCATTGAAAATGGATTCGCTCGCGCACGCTGGTGTGGTGACACAGCATGTGAGGATCAGATCAGCGAGGAGACACAAGCAACTATCCGATGCATCCCGATGGAACAACCCGATGGTGGTGGTGAATGTATCGTCTGCGGTAAATCTGCAGAAGACATCGCAGTCTTTGCTCGTGCATACTAAATTGGTCATCAGTTATCGGGACGTAGGTTGGGTTGAGCGGTAAAACTACAGGCACATTTTCGCTATACACAGCGTTCCGTTCTTCAATGAACCCTTCGGGGAGATAGGTGCGGCGAAACCCAACATCCCAAACCGTGTCGGTATCATAATGCGTTGGATTTCACTCGGTTTTTGGTGATTTCAGGTTTCTCTGCTGAAAACTGTACCGTATGCGATCTTTTAGTAGGTTCCCGTTCAACCCAACCTACAGGACTACAAGGCATTAACTGACGGCTGAAAGGATTACGCAGTAATCCGTACTGATAACTGAAAACTATGAAAACTGATAACCGATAACTGATAACCGACAACCATAAAAAATATGAGTATACTTGTTAACAAAAATACAAAAGTAATCGTTCAAGGCATCACAGGTCGTTCTGGACGTTTTCATACGGAGCAATGCGCAGCTTACGGCACGCAGATCGTTGCGGGCGCGGTTCCCGGCAGAGGCGGGTCTGATGTAAACGGCATCCCCGTATATGACACTGTGGCAGACGGAGTTGCAGCAACAGGCGCAAACACCTCGCTGATTTTCGTTCCTGCACGCTTCAATGCAGCCGATTCCGTGATGGAAGCCGCGGCAGCTGGGGTGTCGCTTATCGTCTGTATATCCGAACATGTCCCGGTCCTTGATATGGTTAAGGCGAAAGCGTACCTGAAGACAGGCAATTTTGACAATCCGTTTATCATCCCGAACGGTCCTCCGAGGCTCATCGGTCCGAACTGCCCCGGTATCATCACACCCGGCGAATGCAAAATTGGCGTAATGCCTGAGTTTGCTTACACCCCTGGCAACGTTGGCATCGTCTCCCGAAGTGGAACGCTAACCTATGAAGCCGCCTACCAACTGAAACGACTCGGTATCGGACAGTCTACCTGTGTCGGTATCGGTGGTGATCCAGTGATCGGAACAAACTTCGTTGATGTTCTGAAACTTTTTGAGGCGGACGATGACACGCACGCCGTCGTTTTAATCGGTGAAATCGGCGGAACGGCTGAGGAAACAGCAGCACAGTTCGTGAAGGACGAAATGACGAAGCCAGTTGTCGGATTTATCGCTGGACAGACTGCTCCACCGGGCAAACGGATGGGACACGCAGGGGCGATCATCTCTGGTGGACAAGGTACCGCTGCAGACAAAATTCAGGCACTCAAAAATGCTGGAATTGCCGTCGCAGATAGCCTCGCCACCATCGGCGAAACCGTAGCAAAGGTCTTGGCTTAAGGCTGAGGCAAGGTAAAAAATGAAGAAAGATATTGCTTATCTTCACACCAAAAAACAGCAGCAGCAACCGATCACTGTGCTAACCTGCTACGATTATCCAACCGCTTGCCTACAGGACGAGGCAGGGATCGATATCGTTTTCGTCGGGGATAGCGTCGGCACCAATATCCTCGGTTATAAAAACGAGACAGAAGTGACGATGGCAGATATGCGTCACCATCTCAAAGCGGTGCGCCGCGGTGTGACAGATGCCTACCTCCTCGTTGATATGCCTTACGCCGCCGATCGCGATGTGAAGCAAGCCGTTGCCAACGCGAAACTCTTCTTATCTGATGGGGCAGACGGTGTTAAATTGGAAGGCGGTATAGAAAAGGTTCCGATTGTTACCGCACTCGCCGAACAAGGTATGGAAATCTGCGCACACATCGGCCACAATCCGCAAATTCACGGCACCAAAGCAGCGACGCACGGAAAAACCTTTGCTAAAGCGAAACAACTCATTGAAGCAGCAAGAGCACTCACGGAGGCAGGTGCGAAACTCATTGTCCTTGAGAAAATCACTGAGGAAGTGAGCCAAATCATAACCGAGAACGTTGATATTCCCACCATCGGCATCGGGGCAGGGCGATATTGCGACGGACAAGTACTCGTCATCAACGATATATTAGGCATAGGTCCGCCCTTCAAACACGCCAAACGCTACCAAGATTACAATCAGCTAACTTTTGAAGCAATCAGGCAATATCGCGAAGAGGTAGCAAACGGCACATTTCCCACAGATGCGAATACCTCACATATCCCCCCAGACAAACTTGAGCGAGTCCAGAAGTGGTTAAAGAACATCTGAACGATCCGAGACATTACTTGAAGAGCAATGCACTCACAGAAAACAAGATCATGTCCTTAAGGACATATTGATAACATCGAGTATAGCAATCACTCATGGCGAAGAGAATATCTTTGATGAACGGCTTTTTACTTTACTGAGACTTTTCTAACTTTTCTACCCAATCCTGCATGTTGCGCAACTGCGTACGAAGTTCGCTTGATCTACGCTTAGATTCAGCACGTGCTTCATTTTCTTGCCTTTCGGCTTCCTTTACTTGTGCCAACATTTCTGCAGCATCTTCGGAGTAAACTGCAAGGTTTTCCAAGGCTGCATTGCGTCGTAATTTTGCCTCTTTGAATGCTTCTACTGCAGACTTAATCTGATCAGTATCCATGCGTTCAAAGGAAACAAGCACCTTTCCGAGTTCTTCTATTGCTGTTTGGTAATCTGAAGCTGCAAGTGCTTCTTTGGCCTCATGGGTTGCGGACACAGCCGGGTCAGTATCCTTAAAAGGAAATACCTTCTTGAGCCTTTCTTGTGCCGCTTGGTATTCTGATTCTGCTGTAACGTACTTTTCAAATGCTTCGGCAGCTGCCGCATCTTCATCTGAAATTGCTTCTTGCAATATGAGGGCTACAGAATCCGTGTCTTCGCTATGGACCTGGCTGTCGTCAATTTTTTCAGACATTGCAGCACTATCTATATCTTCTGATTCTGCTATACCTTCAACCGATTCGCGAGGTTCTTGTATAGCGTCAGAAGGTGTTGGTTTTACCGACAAATCTGCAGGTTGTAGGGGGACACTTTTATACACCCGCTTCGGTTCAGCTTCCAGTATTTTCTGAGTAGGACGATGATGCCCAAAATACCAAACAGCAGTCGCACCTATTAAGGAAAGAGCAACGTAAATTGGCATAAGATACTTTCTCATTTTCAGACCCCTTATCTGTTGAAGGACAGGTTTCTACCGTTACAATAGTTTATCAGAATTTTCCAACCTTTTCAACATTACTTCAGATAACGTTTGGTCCTGTGGATAAACTTGCAGGAATGCAGCAATTGCTAAAATCGGGATACTAAACTACCTGTTCGTAGGTGAGGTAACAATACTCAACTACGTCAATGACACGTGCGCCTTCTAATCGGAGAGGCTCCTTGAAAAATGGTGCGTCCAATACCCATGTGTGGTATTCGCCTTGTTCGCCGCACGCGTCAATTGGTAGCTGCTTCAGTTCTGAAATGAGTTTAGCATCTAAATACCTACCAGCAATAGTCGGTTGAAAGTGTTTTTTGTAAGCGAGGGAGCAGACGACCTTAAATTTGTCGGAGATAAGGGTATCCAATATCGCGTGCCGATCCAATTCCCATAATGGTTTATGTACCTCCGCCAAACCTGCAGCAACTCCCTCTATCCAATTCGGCATCCCGTCCACCGTAGAAATATCTCCCGTAATTAGCACCTCAATCCCGCTATCTTTAAGCGTCTCGATCTGTTGCCGGTAGCTCGGTTTATAGGGTTCAGAAATCGGTAAGAATTCAAGAGGAATCCCGATCTTTCGCGCCTGTATTTCCATGAGTTCCGTTGGATGCGCGTAGAATTGTCGATTGTCTGCTGGAACGAAACAGACAAGTCTCCTTATATCGTAAAGATTTAAGGAGACTTGAAGTGCGAGGGCAGAATCTTTTCCACCTGTCCACAGGACGGCTGCTTTCATCAATTTACCCATCCAGCGGCACTACATCCGCATAGACATAAGTCGGTGAAATGTTGCTGCTTGTGTGAATTTTGTCATCTTTATCCTTTGCGGAAACAATATCCCTCTGAACGACTTCTCCCGGTTTCGCCGCAACAGGTGAACTGAACATCGGTCCATCAACGACGCACGTATGGAATTCTCCGTTTTCGCCGAGCGGATCCACACCATCCGGTAAATCTGCGAGAAGCGCAGCATCAAACCATCGTCCTGCAAAATCAGCGGGGACTTTGGTAGGATTGAGGGCAGTGATAATAGCCCGCAAGCCAGAATCAATCATCTTTTCGGCGAGCAGCGTTGTGTCCTCTCCCCATACCGGAAAAATCGGTGTAAAACCGGTCCCCTTGAGTTTATCCTCCCGATACTCACGAATATCTTCCAAGAAGAGATCACCGAATGCGAAATGCGACGCGCCCAGACCTTCAGGCAACGCTTCCACCTCAGCGAGGAATTTTCGCATCGCTTCTTCATAAATTGCGTTGGAACACGGATAGGGGATCGGTATCTCGTACAACGGCACGCCGAGTTTCTCCGCCTGCTGTTTCAGCACCCATGCTGGTGTCGAGTGGATAGAAACACGATCAAACGTCTTTGTGACAGTCGTAAAAATACCGCGTACATCGTAGCGTTCCGGCTGTTGACGGAGCGTGTGAAGTGCCCACGCAGAATCTTTGCCCGAAGACCAAGAAACCAAAACCGGTATGGGTGTCGCCTCATTCGTTTGTTTTGTCATTGTTAAACCTTTCTGTTAATCTATAGTGCCAAAAAGTTTGCCAACAGACTCTTTCCAGCAGCCGTCAAAATTGATTCCGGATGAAATTGCACACCCCAGATAGGCAAATCCTTATGTCGAAGCCCCATGATTTCATCCTGATCTGTCCAAGCCGTGATCTCAAGGCAGTCCGGCAGTGTCTCTTTTTTGACGATAAGCGAATGGTAACGTGTCGCTTCAAATGGATTATCCAGTCCCTCAAAAAGTTCGAGACCATTATGTTCTATCATTGAGGTTTTACCGTGCATCAACCGATCAGCCCTAACAACTTCGCCTCCGAACACGTCTCCGATGCACTGATGTCCGAGACAAACGCCCAAAATCGGGACTTTTCCGGCGAAGTGTTGTATGGTATCGTTGGATATGCCTGCTTCTTTCGGTGTGCAAGGCCCGGGTGAAATGACAATCCGTTCCGGTTCCAGAGTGTCTAACGCCTCTAATCCAATCTTCCGACTCCGATGAACTTCCAGTTCAGCACCGAGTTCACCCAAATACTGAACCAAGTTATAGGTAAAGGAGTCGTAGTTATCAATCATTAAAACCATTTTTCTGTCTCCGAGTTAACAGGTGCTTTTCTAAAGCAGTTAGTCTTCAATTTCGACAATCATTTCAATTATAATTGGAGTCCCAAGCGGTAGTTGTACCATGCCGACTGCGGAACAGGCATGTCTGCTTCTCCTTTTGGAAACTGATCGTCAAACAACCTTGGATGTCCTCATCAAATCGCCACAGTAATAGTTATCAGTTGTCAATTGCAAGTGATGTGTGGTTATGTAACGTTGATGTTAACTGAAAACCGCTAACTGTTCCTCAGCCAATGCGATAGCACTGAGCATCGCGCGCGCTTTACTGACGGTTTCGTAATACTCAGTTTCGGGTACTGAATCTGCGACGATACCACCGCCTGCTTGCACATAAGCGGTGCCATCTTTGATAACCGCGGTTCGGATCGTAATCGCTGTGTCTGAACTGCCAGAGAAACTGAAATAACCGACAGCCCCACCGTACGTGCCGCGCCGTGTAGATTCAAGTTCATCGATAATTTCCATTGCCCGTACCTTCGGCGCGCCGGAGAGCGTGCCAGCGGGAAGGCATGACCGGAGGACATCAAAAGCCGTAAAATTTTCGCGCAACTGTCCAATAACGTGCGAAACGATGTGCATCACATGTGAGAAACGTTCAACTATCATGAGCTCGGTGACTTCAACAGTGTGATATTCACAGACCCGACCAAGGTCGTTCCGTCCTAAATCCACAAGCATAACGTGCTCCGCGCGTTCCTTTGGATCGGCAAGGAGTATCCGTTCCAACTCTTTGTCTTCTTCTGGGGTTGTGCCACGCGGGCGTGTGCCCGCAATTGGAACGGTTTGGACAAGCCCATCTTCCACTCTTACCATCATTTCCGGTGATGCCCCCACAATATCAAAATCATCAAACTTCAGATAATACATATAGGGGGACGGATTGATCACTCGCAACGCCCGATACACATCAAATGAATCTACAGATACTGGACAACTGAACCGCTGCGAAAGGACGACTTGGATAATGTCGCCTGCGGCTATGTATTCCTTAGCATGTCTGACCGCGGCTTCGTAATCGGATTTCGTGAGATTCGATTGGGGTTCGGATATGATTTTATCATACCGCTCCTGATGTTCACCACTATCCGTGCGTAAATGCATTTCGGAAGCAGCTGCGAGCTTCTCGACTAATGCCTCAATTTTCGCGAGCGCATCCGCATAAGCCCCATCTACATCTCCATCAATATGTGCGTTCGCCACAACCTTAATCTGATGGTTCACATGATCAAATATCAAAATCGTCTCGGCAATCATGAAAAAGCAATCCGGAAGCTGCAGTTCATCTTCGGTACTATCTGGCAATTCCTCCACGAAGCGCACCATGTCATAACTCATATAACCCACCGCGCCCCCGTGGAATTTCGGTAACTCTTCAGTGTCAACAGGTCGGTAATCCTGCATCAATTCCTCAAGGACGCGCAAAGGATCCTCATATTCCTGAACTACCGTTTCGCCTTTTTCCAAATACTCAATGGTAACTTGATGCCCTTTACTATAGAAAAGCACCGAGGGTTGACTCCCTAAAAAAGAGTAGCGCGCAACGTTTTCACCACCTTCTACACTCTCCAACAAGAACGCATAATTGTCTGGCATCAATTTATAGAACGCAGATACCGGTGTCTCCATATCCGCCAAAATCGATCGGTATACTGGTATTGTGTTTCCTGATTTCGCTGCCTCGCGAAAATCTTCCAACGTCGGATAATACATCAGTAACTCCTTTTTCAAACCTTTAGCATCAAAGTGCTCAACTTTATCGTACTGCATACGGCAGCACTATTTTTTATCTTTACAAAACTAAGCGATTTTCGAGTGGATACCAAGGTCCGAAAACTGAGAAATATCAAAGACTAATAGACGGCATCTGCCTCGAAAACCTTTTCACCTACGATACGCGTTGACTCTCCGTCGGGGGAGACTTCCCGAAAGAAGCAGGAACGATAGCCGACATGACACGCTGCTACCTTCTGCTCAACCTTTATCAGCAGGGCATCGCCGTCGCAATCGACAGCAACAGATTTAACTGTCTGTGTATGCCCCGAAGTCTCCCCCTTTATCCACAACTTTTGGCGGGAACGGCTCCAGAAGCAAACGCGCCCCGTAGTCAGCGTCTCTTTTATCGCTTCCGCGTTCATATAACCGACCATCAGGATTTCGTTATTCGTGCGATCTTGAATGACCGCGGCGACCAAGCCATCGCGGTCATATTTGAGTTCCGACAAAATTTTCATCTGGTTTCTCCTCTTTAAAAACAAAAAACCTTATGCCGCTCGGATTCGTGTGCATAAGGCTTCAACTGGACTTAGAAATGAAAAAGACGATTTTCAATATGTATTTCAGTTATCCATTTAGGCGCACACTCCTCCGCAAGCAATTGGAATGCCACCAATGCCAATGGTTAGACATGCTATGCAAGTTGGAGTGTGAACGTAAAAGTGTCATTTCTCTCGCTTTTCAACAACGGTTGATAACTGCCAAATTTTTGGATTCACCCACGCCTAATATTAATAATACCACATTTACTTTGCATTGTCAAGTTTTTAACTATTTGATTTTCCACTCACAGCGTAGAGACCTTAGATAAGCTGACTACCTTCTTAGGAGTCCCTTCACGAACTAATGCTCCCAGATCAATTGATACGGTTTCCCATAGCCCACCAGCATAATCAGGGTTGTTTGTATGAAATGTAATATCTTTAGGATTAGGAATCGGTTCGCTATCAAGTAACAAACCTTCAAGGTAACACTCAACCGCTTCCGCAGCTTGCATCAAGGCTTCCTCAACGGTATTTCCGGCACTGAAACACCCAGGCAAATCGGGAACAGTAACCCCGTAACAACTCTCCGGATCTTTGTGGATAACAATAGGATAGCGCATAAAACACCTCTTATTCTCATAAATTTGCCTACAAGCCGCTGTTGTAATCCTGATAATCCATGAATCACAGTTCAAACGTTTCACACCCAACAGGACCACACTCAATTGTTAATCTTTCCACAAATTGTGTGACAAAGTGTGACAAAAACTATGTAGCTTCTGAGACATACACGCGATGCATTTCAGACGATTTTATTTATGAAGTTAATGTTATTAATGATACCGCATCCAATTTGCGTTGTCAAATCTTTTGTTAATGTTTCTCGGACACTTCAGAAAAAAATTTGCCAAAAATATCGTAATATGATATAATATATGCATCACAATTAAATAAACGAACGATTCAGGTGCCGGAGAGAACCGGAGAATAGGGAAGTGCGGTGAGAATCCGCCACGGCCCCGCCACTGTGAACGATCACAAATATCCGCTGAAAAAACCACTGTCAATTTACTGATGGGAAGGTTCAGCGGACGCAAGATCGGAAGTCAGGAGACCTGCCTGGATCGTGTTTCACGCATCTGCTTTCGCGGGAAAGCGGTGGAACAGAGCACAGTATCCTGTCAGATCAAAAATATAAATACCGATATACGGTATGGAATTCTTTTACACAGGATACACCTTATACAGAGTGTCGCTTCCTCCCCTGACTTTCCGATGAAAGCAGGGGTTTTTTGTTTCATTACGGAGGTTTTTAATGAACAAAGTTGTAGCGATGCCGCTTGCAAGCGCGGCTAAAAAAATCGATCGGCGGCACTTCTCGTGCTATTCACTCCTACTTCTCTGTGCTTTTCTTTTTACGCTCCTCGTGAGTCCTGCTTTTGGACAGACAGAAGCTCAAGACATAGCGGTTGTCATAAACGCCCTGACACATCCCGACTTGCGCATTGTCGCTTCTCTCTCTCTCATCGATCTGGATGAGCCAAGTGAGAGGCGGGCTGTTGACAATGAGATACTCCACATCGGCTTTGATCCGATATTGCGGCGGCGGGCGATTGGGCTCTCTATTCACGGGCATCTCGCCTATATCACGAGTTTCAACTTACCCATCACTGGCGAAACAAGTTCCGGCGACAACATCTATATTATTAACTTGGAAGATCGAGAGTTTGTTGGCGAAATTCCGATCGAGGCGGGCACAACCCCCCAGCAGATCGCTTTGGTCAATGATCAAAAGTTATACGTTACCTGTGCCGCAACGCATGAGGTCCATGTCGTTGACATCGACAATCGCAATGTGATAAAGGTCCTCACGGGTTCCTTCAACAAACCGACGGGTATCACGCTTCTCAACGGCAAAGCCTACGTCACGAACCCCGCCTGGGAGTGGGATCCGGTTGCACGGAAAACCACCTACTACGATAGCAGTGTCACAGTGATTGATACGGAGACAGACATCATTCTGAAGTCAATCCCAGTGCCTACAAACGCAGGCGGAATCCTCAACGATGGTGAATCCACGGTCATTGTCAAAACAACGGGAAATTACAATGACATCCTGGGACATCTCGTTCTGATTGACGCGAATACCGATGAAGTTATGGAAACGGTTAAACTCGGGTTCACACCTGGATCCGTCGCTCTTAATTCACAAAAACAGTTGTTTATGCAAGGCAGTTGGCAGAACCCTGGCTTGCTCATCTACGATATCGTAGCACGAGACTGGATTCGCGATGAAGATGATACGATTGCTAACTTCAGTAACGATGCGGATGCCTCTATCGGTGGTGGTTTGACCTTTGCACCAGACGGGAATCTTTATATCACGCAACCGGATTGGGGAGGCGGTGGACAGGATTACGTTCGCGTCATGGACGTGGCAGATGCATCTCTCCTGAGATCCTACCGCGTTGGACCCGGTGCTAATAATTTGGGGTTCGCAACGATTACACCGCGACGCGAAGATCTCAATAATGACGGGTTCGTCAACATGAAAGATATGATAATCGCAGGTCGTTTTATCGGGGATGAGGGTGCCGGAATACTTGCGGATGTCAATGGAGACGAAGTTGTTAATATCCTTGATCTGGTGCTGATAGGTCAAGGACTGTAACTTAACATTCATAGGCGAGTTTTCTAATGGTCATCGGTCGTCGGTTATCGGTTATCGGAAGGATGGTCATCAGCAATCAGCAATCAGCAATCAGCGGACACGCTGAAGGTTTCCGACTGCTGACGGCTGATGGCTATAAAATAGAGAAGATTTTGTGGGGCTTGCCGCTGCTCGTTTTTCTGCTCAGTTGCGCCTCAACTCCTAAAGAAGAACCGCTCTCATGGAAGGTGACGTTCTTTTCATTAGGGGCAAAGGTGCAATTTGATGCAGCGGCACCGGTCCAGTATCTGAATGCCTTTAATTTGGATGGTGTAACCGTTGCGCAACTCAACTTCCCGGTATCACCTCGTCAAACGGAATCCCTCTATTTTGAATGGCAGGCAGGCGAAACCTATAAATTTGAGGCGACCTTGTCTACAGGGGATATCAGCGTTCAAACGATAACTGCACCGCGGACATACACACAAGGCAATTTAGAGATTGCCATTCCCTACGGTGCTGCGACGCAGTCGGATTCGGGAGATACACTGGAAAATGATCAGAAGGCACTCGTTCTAAGTGGAAGCGAGATGGCAGCCACGGTTCTTGTTACAAACGGGAACATGCCAACAACCTTTGAACTGGAACTTTGTTTGCCATCAACGCTAACCGTCGTTCGCTTACCAGCAGGTTGGAAAAGTGAAACAATTGACACCTTAACCTGCCTCTCCACTACCGACGGATTTCGCATCGCATCGGAGGTGTGGTACCGAGAATTAGTTTTGAGAACCTCCGAGACAAATCGTTCGGATGGGCAAGCGATTTCGGGGACTGTCCATTTCACAACTGACGCAGGACAAACATGGGAACAGCAAGCAACAATGAAATTACGAGTCGCAACCGTTTCAGAAATCGCGGAAAACCTCTCAATAGGATCTATCGATATGCCGACAGATGCGACAGGCACAGTGGATCGGAAGCAGCGAAAAGATACTGTCTACTACGCACGCCCGCTGTTCAGTTGGCTCCGAACGTCGCAAACCAATGCCTTTGAGCCGACAACCTATCAGACAGTCCGACTCCGCAACCAAGGCGAAGAAACGATTCATGTGGTCGTGTCATCAACCAATATAGATACGAAAAGTGGTGAAATCATTCCCTTTCTCGCGCCCCCAGAAACAGCAAACGGAGGTACCAATCGGAGCGTAGCGTTTGCGAGCTTGCTGGGTGACACGGTTACAGAGATTCCGTTGCCCATATATTTTCATCCGGTGTATTTACGACAGGGAAACCAGCCAGAACAGGCGATTCCCGGGGAATATGTGCGCGACATCGCAGTGAAGGTCTGGGGAAGCGACGCGACAATTCTTCGTGAACAACGTTCACTGCACCTAATCGTTCCAAATCAACAAGCACTGCTCATCAGTCTATTGGCGATCATCAGTAGCAGCATCGGTTTCGCCCTTGTCCTACGGCTTCATAAACAAATTTTCGCTGGTTTCACAACAAAACAGCTGATTGTAATTGCGCTGTTTAGCACAACAGTTTTTGTAGCAGTGATGGTTCCGTCAACGCTGTTTCTCAACTTAATCCGTGCCGTTCTCGGTCCAATCTCGGTACTTCTAACCGGTTTAATCAACGAAACGCTCTACTATGCTTTACTGACGGCACTACTTATCTACATTAACGGAGACCCGGAGAATGCAGAAGTTACAAATCGGAAACTCGTTAAAGGTAGCGGTGTAATCTTACTTGTCTCTGCAGTACGTTTACTTCTCGGTGGTGTCACGTTTGGGCTTTTTACACCGATGGCGATCGTCTATACTGGCACAAGCGTTCTTCTATTGGAAACAGGATTTCTGTGCGTGCGAGGGCGTAGTCTGCTGGCATGGGCAGTCGTATTAGGCCTTTGCGACGCGCTCTCTGTTTATGTCGATTTTCAACTCTCTATACTGTTCTATCGACTTTTTTATGCCGATTGGTATATCATTCTCCGAATCTTAATAGAAGGGTTCGTCTATACGTTTATCGGTGTGCTTCTCGGTGGGCGATTAGGTAGAGGTTTATGGCGCGTGGCAGACTAAGCCATCATATTTGTGAAATCCAGAAATACGCGATTTAGACAACACGGAAAAACTACAATACAAACATAAGGAAACATTACAATGAAACGAATTCAGTTTTTGACGCTATTCTGTCTGCTCATCGTCTTACCTATCGGCATTGCGACGGCTGACCTAAATGTCACTTGGGTCAGGACAGGCGCAGTCCTTGAAACCGAAGGTAAACAGAACGTTGACCTTAAAATCAACGTCGCAACCGTATCTAACGGCACAACCCATGCATTAGCAGAAACACCAACCGTCCAACAATTTGATGCGAACCGAGTTCTTCTTCAATTCGCATGGCAACCGAACCAAAGTTATCAGTTCCGTTTAAATGACAGCGTAACAACAGCGATTTCGCCGCTGAAGCCAGAACCTTATCTCATCCGTACCGTCGAATTAGACGGCCTCTTATCGCTGATGGAAAACCTGCGCCAACCTGCGAAACCGACTGCCCTTGCCTTAGGACATGGTAGTAGACCTAATACAGAGAAGTTAGCAATCGCGACAGATAGCGGACATCTCGCGGTTTTGAAACCCCTCACGGGTGAGACGCTTTGGAAAACCCGTATTTCGGAAGGTTATGTGAGACGGATGGCATTCAGTGCCGATAACACACGACTCTATATTGGCGAACAAGCAGCAGATGGGTTTATCTACTGTTACGACTTAACAACCGACAAATCAACGCTCCGCTGGAAATATCGTACCGCCGATGACATCGAAACCTCCACGCCAAGCAATCCTGATAGCGTCTACGCATGGGTAAGTTACCCTGGTCCAGCGTGCATGCGAACCCTAACGAACGGAGACCTTTTGGTAGCGAGTGTACACTCTTGGACAGAGAATGATACACCACTTAAGAAGTCCCAACTCTATCGATTTGACGGTGAAACGGGAGAAGTCACTTGGAAATGGCCCCGCGAACATGCTGGACCAAAGGTGATACGCTGGTTCGACGTAAGTGCCGATAGCAAAACACTTGCCCTCGTGATGGATAGCGGGCATAACTTACAAGGCAACGCCGCGAATGAAAGCGGCAACGGAAAACTCACTGTCCTCAATGCAGAGGATGGAACGGAAAAATGGCACGTGGATATTGAACCGCTGCGCGAGTATTTCGCGCAGGTCACGTTTTGGAGAGGTGTCAGTCTATCCCCCGATGGCAAATTCATCAACGTCACAACTGACGATGGGCGCGCCTTCATTTTCGATGTAAACAGATCGGAACCGATATGGCAGGAAAATTTGGCGACACCATTGGAGGTAAGCGGTATTCCTATTGTAGCCACTTCCGGCACGATTGACGCGACGGATGCAGCAGCACTCTTTGTTACTGGCGATACCTACATCCCCTATCATCTCCGAAAAGGCGCGCAAAAACCTTCGGCGGGACATCCCAACGGGATGACGTTGTTTGCCTATTCGTGGAACGGTGAGAAAAGTTGGCAGTGGAAACTTGAGAATATGCCGCAAGGTTTACGCATTGATGCTATAGACCGTTATGCCGTGTTATCTGTCTCCAAGCGGACACAGGATCCGAATGAGAGTCTCCACGGTGTGTCGGTGTTTGATTTGAAAGCGGAGGGCAGCGGTTTAGCGAAATACCTATATACCTACCGCACAGAAGGACAACTCCCGTACGATACACTCGCAGTCAGCGCGAATGGTACTTTAATCGCTATCGTTGAGGTGCCAATAGCAATGCCAGATGAAACCGTCCAGGGTAAGAATCGAGTACATGTGCTGTATTGATTTTTGGTTGCCTGAACATGAATCTTGACAAATGCGGATAACCAATGTACACTTATTATTTACCACTTCCCCAAACCCTTGCAGGCGAGGTTTGGAGCCTCGTTTCGGTAGTCCATTGTGCCATGAAAACTCGCTGATATCAAAACTTAAGGGGAACAACAACCCTGTTGTTCCCCAATTGCAACTCTAAAGCAGACACAAAAGTGCCAAGGACAGTGACTTTACTTCGCGACTGCATTTTGAGCAACCGCATTTTGGGTCGCTACAATCACACCCTGCAATGCCTGAAAATAACTCATCTCAGCCATTTTAATTGCGTGCGTATCCCCATTTTCGCGGGCACGTCTGAGTGCTTCCCAACTCAATGCCAGCATCTGGTTTGTTCTCTCTAAAATTCGCCAATCCGTATTTGAAATCATGGTATCCCCCGAAATCTATTACGCTATCGGCGGCTTATTGTTCCGCTCAAACAGCGCGTTCAACGCCTCACTCAACAGATTTTGAATGCTCGTGTCTTTCTCAAGTGCGAGCATTTTCAACTGTCGATGCACATCCTTGTCAAAATGTCCGGAAATCATCTTTTTTCCCTGACGGGACGGCGGCACCGTCGGAGTCGGTTTAGGTGCTGTTCCAACGGTAACTTCACCCTCACCTGACAGAATCGCTACTGTTTTCATATAATGTATGCCTCCACACATGTGCACATGCAAACATGTATACATGCATGTATACATGTATGAAAATATATTACGTTAGTTTTACAAATCGGTTTCAGGTGAATGAAAATTTAATTTTCCGGATTCATTGCCAAAGGCAAGGTCGGCAGTGAGATAGAATTTTCGGAGGGACCCGCGCTGATAAAAGATACGAGGGGTCAGAGTGAGTTCTATATTATGTGTCAACGGAATATCGTACTCCACAATGGTACCGCCTTCCTTCCCTCTCAACAACGAGTAGCAGAACATCAGTAATCCTGCACATTATCTTCTTTCACGAAGAACGTAAAATGTCTTGAATTTTACGCTCCTTTTTTTCTGATACTTGATATGGGGCATAGACTTGAACGATTTCTAAAGGAGAGGCACCATCATAGTACCTCGCGAGAAACAGTTCACCCGCGTATTCACCCAGTGCCTCTAATCTATCTTGTTTCTTGTTATTTTCGTCAAAAATCATAACTGCTTCCGAACTCTGAGTTTTGGATTGGCTGTCATAATTCAAATTCCGAACCGCGGGTTTATTTACAATAATATAATCAGCATCGGCGTTGGGACCTATGCACTCGGCAATCTTTTTCTCACATCGGCGTTTTCGATCCGAATCCGCTACCATTTCCTGCAGGCAGTCACGGATTGCCATATCTTCATATTTGAACCTGAGTCCAGTAATTGTATTGAAGAGCTCACGATTGTAAAGTCGATTGAAAATTTTATTTGCTTTCCGTTGTTTGCAATTTCTTAAAAGGTCAATTACCTTTTCGTCATGATAATTGAGATAGTTTTGAACGAAATCTTTACGCTTTTTCTCATAGTCTTGATCGGTATCCTTTTTGTTTCTTCTGGGGTATTTATAAAGTTTGGCGATTTGCTTATTACCCTCTTCAATTGCAAGGGTAATCCCACGAATAATCATCTCATCGGAAATGAGACTGACTTCGTGCGAATACACTTGCTGTTTCATATGATACCGCGCGAGCATGAATTGCTCGAGAGCATAAAGCCCTTCGCTATTAAGGGCAAGTTGTGTTTCTGGACGAGCAAGCTGTGTTTTTGGTCGGTCAACAACCAAGCAGGATTCAATTAGTTTCTCCAGATCGTACTCTCCATATTTGACACCGGCGAAATAGGAATCACGCAGAAGGTAGTCCATCTTGTCGGCATCCAACTCACTCGAAATGACATCACGTCTCCAGTCCCGCGTCGGTTTCCCCTGGATCATATCAATCAAGAACTTACGCTCTTTATCGTCCAGAATGTCTTTGATTTGCGAATCGTTACGAATAATATCTATAGTTATTTTCTCATGAACCCTTCCGCGGGCTATCCCCATGTTAGTTTGAGCAGGTGAAAACTTTTCCAAAAGATTCTCAGAAAGATGACTAAACGGACCGTGTCCAATATCATGAAGCAACGCTGCGAAACGAACATTAGCAATATCCTCATCGCTAATTCCATCGGGGCTCAACTCTTGGAGGCTGGTGCAAATTCGACCAGCGATGTGCATCACACCAATCGAATGGTCAAAGCGCGTATGTAGAGCACTCGGATAAACCAAAAACACCATTGCCAATTGCCGAATCCGACGAAGCCGCTGAAAAACTTTAGTGTCAATCAACTGCTGTTCTCTTTCTGAAAAATCAATAAGTCCATGGATTGGGTCTCGTATTCTTCTATAAGTTTGCTTTTTCATATTAAGGTTATACCGTTTTATGTTAAGTAATTCAAGTTGGTTTTCGCTATTTTCGATTTCCTTGACTTTCTTCGTTTGAGAGGGATTCACAAAATTCATTCAAGAATGAAGAGGTTTACCAAAGAGAATTTTGCGAATCATTCGCAAAAAATATTCTTGTGCAGATCTTCATAGACTTTCATACCAGGTTGAATGCATGGACCGAGTACATCCATCATGAAGCTTTCTTTCGTATTTCTCAAGTTAGCTGATTTTAAAATTTTTTGGGCAGTACCATGGATAGGTTGAACGATAGATTTCAGGTTATCACATGATTTTAATTTATTAGCACAAGCCTTGGCAATCTCACTTTGGGAAAGTTCCCTCCGCAATCCTAAACCTTCCTCAGTAAGACGAAACGCTTTGCTTTCTGTTTTTGAGGGATCCATCCCTCCGACGACATCTGGTTCACCGAAGAGAAAACGGAGGTTATCAATGCCAGTCAGTGAATCCCTAAGTGCATTAAAGGCATTAATTGTAAAATAGGCGGAAACGAAGGAAAGGGACGCACCGTCTTGGATTTTATCCTTCAGAAAATTGGCGACGGTGCCGTACAGATTGTTATCTCTGATGCGGGAGGTTTTTGACATTGTGTTCTCTTTCCGAAGTTCCTATAAATATAGTATCATTTGAGAGTCGCGACCGGGGTCCTCACTCGTTACTGGGAAGGGGAAGGTTGCTCCTATAGCGATCACTTTTTATCATACCAATCCCATTCAAAATTAGCAAGCATAAAAAAGCAATATATGATAAACTAAATTGTAAACTAAAATTCAAACAATCGGAGAAAAAAATGACAAAATGGATACTATGTATAGCAACACTTCTCTGTTTGGGGACTGCTATTCATAGCAGTAGCGCAAAAGAACTCACATTAGACGATATTTTCCCAACCGACCGGGTGATAGACGTGCAGATCACGGTCTCGCAGCGGGATTGGGACACAATTCGGTATCAGTCACGGGATTTTGTGAGCGCACTGAACGAGAAACGGCAGTTCGGTCCGTTGGATCATCCGTATACCTATGTCGAAGCAAGCCTAAGTATTGATGGCGTGGTTTTCCCAAAGGTAGGACTTCGTAAAAAAGGATTCATCGGTTCGCAAAGCCATACCCGTCCTTCCCTCAAAATTAGATTAAATCACATTGACAAAGAGGGCGGAATTGAAGGACTGACGAACCTGACACTGAATAACAACAAACAGGATACAAGCCAAGTGAGTCAATTTATGGGGTATGCGTTGTTTAACGCGATCGGTTCCCCCGCGCCGCGGTGCGCGTATGCGAAGGTAACGGTCAACGGCAAAAGTTTGGGGATATATTCTCATGTGGAAACCGTCCGTAAACCACTCTTGAAACGTGCCTTCGGAAATGACAATGGTCCCCTCTATGAAGGCACTGTCGTTGATTTTAACGAGGAGTGGGAAAACAGCTTTGAACACAAACGCGGCAACGATACGCTCGGCAGAGAAAAGATCATCGCTTTAATCAATGTCCTCGCAGATGACAAGGTAACGGAAGAAGCCATCGGTGAACTCGTGGATTTAGATAGTTTCTATCCGTTTTGGGCAACAGAAAGTCTGCTCGGTTTCTGGGACGGTTATTCTGGAAATAATAACAACTACTTCATTTATCTGAATCCGGAAACCGACAAGTTCCAATTTTCACCGTGGGGAGCGGATGCGCTGTTTACAAATTTCAGTATGGACTTTCGGAGAAATGCACGCGCACCGACTTCGGTCAAAACACAAGGCTTGATTGCATATAGGCTTTATCAACTTGAGACAGGGCGCGAACGGTATGCAAAAACGATGAAGAAACTCCTTGAAATCCACTGGAATGAGGAAGAACTACTTGCTGAACTGGACAGGGTCGCTGCAATGATTCAGCCTTATCTGCTACCGGAACAACGCGAATTCCAAGAAGAAGAATGGGGCGGGAGAGGCGAAAAACAGACCTTTGAGAACCAGCTCGCGGACGTTCGTGATTTCATCCGTACCCGTAAAAACGACATCCTGCAGGAAATTGGCGATGGCATGCCTGTCTGGCGTAGAAAACCGCGTCCGCCGTTCGTTATGGGACCGGATGGATTTGACATGAAAAACTTCATTCAATTGCCCGAAGAAGGTCTGTGGCATGCCGCGCGCACCGGTGATCTCGCATCGATGAAACGCTACATCATAGAAGGTGCCGATGTCAATGAACCAGATGAGAGTTTGAACATATCGCCTTTGGCATGGAGTGCGTCTCATGGACAAACCGAAGCGACTCGTCTGCTTATCGAAAATGGTGCTGATGTTAATCTAAAAGACGATAACGGCAGCACACCCTTGCACGGTGCCGTAGTTTTCGGTAGAGCAGGTGTCGCGAAACTTCTTGTTGAGAACGGTGCAAATCTGCAGGTACGCAATAACGATGGCGGGACACCAGCGGATGCTTTGCATCTTGATTGGAGAACTACTACTTTTATTGGCGGTTTGATGGGTGTAGAAGTAGAGGAAAATATCGCTGTCATGCAAAGCGGTAGGAACGAAATTGCGAAACTCTTTGGAGTCAAAGAATTTGACAGCAAAGACATACCCTCCGCGCAGGATCTATCGGGAGCAGTATTTATTGGAGATCTCGCAGCGGTTAAACACGCGCTAACAGAGGGTGCAAACGCTAATGCGCAGGACCCACAATCCGGAAGCACAATGCTGTCTATTGCTGCACTGATGGGGCATACGGAAATTGTAGCACTGCTCCTTGAACACGGCGCGGATGTCAATGCGAAAAGCCGTGACGGTGGCACGGCACTGCATGCAGCGGCTTTCCTCGGACGTGTTGAAACGGTGAAACTTCTGCTTGAAAAAGGCGCAGATACGACACTTCGAAATAATATGGGTGGCATAGCGGTAGATGGCGCAAAGTTGGACTGGGCATTTGCCAAAGGCATAATCGCTATGCTGCAACTTGAAGTAGACGAGGCAGAGGTGAAAGCAGGTAGAGCTGAAGTTATAAAACTGCTCTCTCGCCACAGTAGAGAATAGACACCAGACGGAGGTGGAACGGATGCATAATTCGCAGACTAACCCTGAATCTATTCAGGAGATACCAGTGCCTCGTGCAATGACACTGGAGGAATTCCTTGAAAATGACTTTGAAGGTTATGAGTATATAAAAGGAGAATTAGTCCCTATGGCAGCAGCTGCAATTGTACATGGCGAAATAGGATCTAACATCCATTTTCTTTTAGCAGCATACGTTCGTGAAAATAAATTAGGGCGTTTATATATTGCAGAAACGACGTTTCAATTGGACGATAGGGTAGTAAAACCTGATATTGCGTTTGTCTCGACAGAGCGGTTGTCAGATGATAAATTAAAAGGATTCTCCGTGGCTCCTGACCTCGCTATTGAGATAGTTTCCCCGACAGATAAGCACTATGATGTCACCGAAAAGGCGTTAGCCTATCTGAAATCCAGAACACGTCTCGTCTGGGTTATCGAACCGGTTGCTAAGACAGTAATGGTCTATCGCTCTGAAACAGATTTCGCGCTGCTGACGTGTGAAGACACACTGACAGGTGAGGATGTGGTCGAAGGATTTACGTGTCCGGTTGCGCAATTGTTTGAATAAATTTCTGGATTAACACAAGAAAACTGATGATATCCATACCCTTTGCACTTGGTCACAACCAAAAAAGTTTGATTCTTTTTCTGCTATGTGCTAAAATATTCTTCACTTCAGTTTACGAGAGGTCTCGGTGTCCACATTTTTATTACTTTTCTCGGCGATTCTATTCTTCTTAAGTTTACGTGAGATTTATGGACAAGCGGGCGAGTTTGGTCCGGCAACATTTGATTAACTGAGGCTCTTAACGCATGCGCTTAAAAAAATTCAAAACAGAACTAAAAGATTTCCCTCAATACTTGCAGAAACAGGAAATTTTAGATCGATTTACTGTCCTAACGCAACGCGAAGACAACTGGGATGGGTACGACTCAAAAAAGCCAACGCAGTCAACCTTAGATCATGCCATGGACATTATGGAAGAATTTTTCGATTCTATTACTTCTAAAGGATATTTATGGCTTAGACCGTTCATTTCCAGTGATGAGGATGGTAACGTAACTGTAGAATGGTCTGAAGAAAAACGCAGATTACATATTCAAATTGGGGAAAATGAAGCCGAGTATATCCAAGTCTGGGGAATAAATATTGATACGGAGATGCACGTAGATTTTCTAAGCCGTGACGATTATCTAACGCTTTGGGAATGGTTACTTGATGAATAAAAATGACTTTATACGGGACGATGAGGTACTCTATCGAAGTGTCCGAGGAAAATATGGGGAGGAGTATTCTTACGATAATATAGGAAAACTCAAAATTAGTAGTGAAGCCTTTCGCGATAGAGAAAGAAAACCATCCGTAGATAGAGCGGAGTTAAAAGAATCTAATCCCTCTTTGTCTAAACGAAATGACACAGATGGCATCATTAGCCTTATTACTGCTGATGTCCGCGCAATAGGAACAGTCAAGACAAAAATCCAGAATACAGATACTACTGTTCACGCCGTAGATGTTATCTATGATCCTATCCCTGAAAATCCTGCCCATTCACAAATTGTTGTAAATCCTGAGTTCTTTGGTTCAAAGGGTAAGCAGAGAAATGTATTCAAATTACTGCAGCTTGCCCTTGCTGAACTTGCCGAAAAAAACGGATGGACTTTGGAACCAAGTGTACAGTAGATTCATACTTGCAAATATGAAAGTTATATCTACTAAGACCTGCCTGAGGTGATAATCACATACCTGTTATAGCACAAACTTGGATCTTGTTATACTGTAGAAAATGGAGTACTAAATGGCAAAACAGATTAACTACGCTGATATCTTAGAAACCGGTGATAACGGCATCTATGATATCCAAACACACGCTGCTGGTCCCGAGGGCAGTTTGCCGCTTACAGCAGAAATGCTCCTCACTCGACCAAGCGGAGATGTATTTGGCTTGACCCACAACGCTGCCATGGGTTGGGCACCGACGGAGCTGCGACGAGAAGAATTTCTGATCCTCAGCACACAAGGCGGGATCCGCGCGCCAGATGGGAGCCCAATCGCACTTGGGTATCACACTGGGCATTGGGAAGTCGGACTCCTGATGCAGGCAGTCGCATACGAACTGAAAGAACTCGCGGCGATTCCCTTCGCAGGCTACTGTTCTGACCCGTGTGATGGACGGACACAAGGCACCGTCGGTATGATGGACAGCCTTGCCTACCGCAACGATGCGGCGCAGGTTTTCCGCCGACTCATCCGTTCCCTACCGACGCGGAAAGGCGTTGTCGGTGTTGCCACCTGTGATAAAGGTTTACCGGCAATGATGATGGCACTCGCCTCAATGCGGGAATTACCGGCTGTCCTCGTTCCGGGTGGCGTGACATTACCTCCTACCACAGGTGAAGATGCTGGCAAAATCCAGACGATCGGGGCACGTTTCGCACACGGTGAGATTAGCCTGCAAGATGCAGCGGATATGGGATGCCGTGCCTGTGCAACCCCCGGCGGTGGTTGTCAATTCTTGGGAACCGCAGCGACTTCACAGGTTGTCGGTGAAGCGTTGGGAATGAGTCTGACACATACGGCGTTGGCACCGTCCGGACAGAATATCTGGTCGGATATGGGCTTGCGTTCGGCGCGCGCCGTTGTGAATCTGGCTGCAAAAGGGTTGACGATGAACGATATTGTCATGCCAGAGGCGATTCGGAACGCTATGGTCGTGCACGCAGCATTTGGCGGTTCAACGAATCTCCTATTGCACATTCCTGCCATTGCACATGCCGCTGGACTCGACCGTCCGACAATAGACGACTGGACAGAAGTCAATCAGAACGTCCCGCGTCTCGTCGATGTCCTACCGAATGGACCGGTTGGTCACCCAACTGTGAGAGTCTTCCTTGCGGGTGGTGTCCCCGAGGTAATGCTCCATCTACGTGAATTGGGATGTCTCAATGAAGACGTGCTAACAGCGACAGGTGAAACCCTCGGTAGTAACCTTGATTGGTGGGCAACTTCTGAACGGCGCGAACGCGTCCGAGAAATATTAGAAGAACACGATAACATTGCCCCTGATGAAGTGATTTTGAATCCGGATGCCGCACAGGCTGCAGGACTGACAAGCACTGTCACGTTCCCACGCGGCAACCTCGCTCCGGAAGGATCCGTCATTAAAAGCACTGCCATTGATCCAAGCGTCGTTGATGCCGATGGTGTTTATCGGATGACGGGACCTGCGCGTGTCTTCGTTCGAGAATCCGAGGCAATCCAGACCCTCAAAGGACAAACCGAGGACAACATCCAACCCGGTGATATTATCGTGCTGTGTTGTCGCGGTCCACAAGGCACAGGCATGGAGGAGGTCTACCAGTTGACTGCAGCACTCAAACACCTCTCGTTTGGTAAAAATATCGCCCTGATTACCGATGCACGGTTCTCTGGCGTATCAACGGGAGCCTGTATTGGACACGTCGGACCGGAAGCACTTGCTAATGGGCCCATCGGGAAGGTGCTGGATGGTGATATAATTCAGATTGAGATTGATACTCGGCGACTGGAAGGGAGTATCGACCTTGTCGGACACGGTAGTGAACACTTCAGTGCTGAAGAAGGTGAACGCGTGTTAGCAGAACGACAACCGCGTCCAGATCTTTCACCGGACGAAGCTTTGCCGGATGATACACGGCTCTGGGCAGCGTTGCAATCCGTCGGCGGCGGCACATGGGGTGGCTGTGTCTACGATGTAGACGCAATTCTCAATGCCCTGAAATAGTTTTCAGTGAAGAGTCAACTTGTGGCAGTCCCGTTTGCTGTATCTGCCACAGAAACCCTCTTTAACCGACGACTGACAACTGATAACCATTCTTACTGACAACTGATAACTACTAATGAAATATTGGGCACCACCGCTTCTGTACATGGCTCTCATTTTCGGTATCTCGTCCATGAAGCAACCACCACTTCCGATGCCGGAATTTGAGTGGCTGACGATTGACAAACTCTACCATTTTGTCGAATATGCCATACTCGGCGGATTGCTAACACGAGCGTTTGTGAAGGCAAGTCCCTCAATAATACCATCACGGTTCGCATGGCATACGGCGGCGGTGCTCTCAATTCTCTACGGTGCAAGCGATGAATGGCATCAGACCTTCGTCCCCGGTAGATTCGCTACCGTCGCAGATTGGGTGGCAGATGTGTTGGGATCAATTGCTGGGGTGCTGGTGGTCTATCTCTATTATAGAAGCAATAGGCTGTCAGCCGTCAGCGATCAGCAAAGACAGAAACGTTCATGAAACGCTTGCGTCTTTGCTGATCGCTGATAGCCAATAGCGAATAAAAAAGGAACTAATATGCATCCACTTGTTGACTTGAAGGTGCCAGATGGATCTGTTGCTGTTCACTGGTTTGAACAGAGCAGTTTTGCGTTGAAGGATCCCGCTGGTACCATCGTCCAAATCGACCCCTATTTTCCGCGCGAACGTCCCGCGGACCGTTTTATTCATACCGAGCCACCGCTTGATGAATCGGCACTTCCAACCGATTTCGTTCTCTTAACACACGCACACGGTGATCACACCTGTCCGGAATCCATCCGCCGCATCTGGGAGACTTCCACAGCAACGCGGTTTGTTGGACCCGAAGAGAGCACCCGCCAAATCTCATCAGAAACGGATGTCGCGGCAGCGAACATCTTAGAAATTCGTGCTGGAGAATCAGCGGCACTCAACGGGCTTACCGTACACGCGGTCTATGCGAAACCCCCCGAAGGCGATGCCGCTGCTGACATAGCACCACCTGATGTCACGCACTTGGGATACGTCATCGTCAGTAATGGCGTAACCCTCTATTTCAGCGGTGATCCGATTAACAACTTCGCTGAGCATGACGAACTAATTTCAGCCGTCGCAGCACATAAACCGGATCTCGGTTTTCTGACAAATCATCCCACCGAGGGTGAGTTTCCGTTCTACGATGGCTGCGTGAAAATGGCAACGCGAATTGGACTACAGCACGCAGTACCAGTGCATCGCGCCTGTTTCGTCACCCGCGATTACGATCCGAACGAGTGGGCAGATCAGTTTCCAGCAGGCGGTCCCGAACCGCTTATCATTGAAAGAAATTCGCATATTATTTATCAATAGTTATTAGTCGTCAGTTGTCAGTCGTCAGTTACAAGAGCCCTCTTAACTGATAACTGATAACCGAAAACTGACGACTCTAAAAGAGGTACAGATACAGATATGTCGCTTCAAGAACAAAAAACGCCCCTCGTCGGTATTGTGATGGGGAGCGATTCTGATTTGGAAAAAATGGTAGAAGCCGCAAAGGTTTTAGAAGAATTCGAGGTTCCATTCGAGATAACGATCTCCTCCGCGCACCGCTCGCCGGAACGGACAATGGCGTGGACGGAAAAGATTAAAGCAGAAGGTGGAAAGGTCATCATTGCCGGTGCCGGACGTGCAGCACATCTCGCTGGTGTGATCGCAGCACATACAACACTGCCAGTCATCGGTGTACCGGTTGACGGCGGACCGCTCAACGGCGTGGACGCGCTCTATGCGACAGTCCAAATGCCTCCCGGTATTCCTGTCGGAACAATGGCAATCGGTTCGGGCGGTGCAAGGAACGCAGGACTATTCGCTGTCCAAATTCTGGCACTTCAATTCCCCGAATTGGACGCAAAACTGCTGGCGTATAAAGAAAAATTGAGTGATGGTGTTGCGGAGAAAGCGGCGCGTCTGCAAGAAGTCGGCTACGAAAATTATTAGAGACGATAAACTATGGAAACTTTTGAGTGGCACAACGATACAGAACTGTTTGATATGATGGAAGATCAGTTATATACCGCTGTGATTTCGGACGCGCTTGATGCAGTCGGGTACCGCGAACAGGCACTACGACATACCATCCGTCCCCTTCACCCAGAGACAGTAGTCATAGGTCGCGCGATGCCGGTGCAGTGTGTGGATGTCTACGAGATTCCAGACGAACCGTATCAGCAGGAGATTGCAGCAGTGGATAGCCTCAAACAAAACGATGTATTCGTCTGTTCTACGAACCAGAGTACCCGTAACTGTATTTGGGGAGAACTTCTCTCAACGGCTGCGCGTGCGCGCGGTGCGCGTGGTGCTATCATTGATGGGTTTATCCGAGATGCCCGCCAAATCTTGGCGATGGGGTTTCCCGTGTTCACAACTGGGCTGTCACCAGTTGACTCCAGTGGACGCGGTGATGTGGTCGCGTATAACATTCCGATTGAATGTGGTGGTGTCACGGTTAATCCTGGCGACATCGTGTTCGGCGATGCGGATGGTATCGTTGTCATCCCACAAGCGGTGGAAACAGAGGTGATTGCAGCTGCAGTGGAAAAGGTCAGCGGTGAAAACCGGACTCGCGATGCCCTCCGCAACGGAGCAACATTACGAGAAGTCTACGACAAATATGGAATATTGTGAGGAATCATCACTGGCGAACTTTTGGTAACGCATGTAAGTCCAATTATCGGACAGGACTGCCCTCTTATTTTTTTAACTACACGGAGAGGAATGTTCTGCGTAAAACCCACCTGAACGAACCGCAAGGAAAATTAAAAAAATGATTTATGAATTACGGACATATCAGGTCGTGCCGGGGAAAATGAAAAACCTGAATGACCGATTCGCCAATATCACCGTTCCGCTGTTTGAAAAGCACGGTATGAAAGTTATCGGGTTTTGGGAAACCGCCATCGGTGAGGCAACAACGACAGAACTTATCTATATGCTCGCGTTTGAAGATCTGGGGCACTATCAGCGTGCCTGGGACGCGTTCATTGCTGATCCTGAATGGCAAGAAGCAAAACGCCTGACGGAAGTCGGCGGTCCACTCGTGAACGTGGCGAGTTCAAAGATTATTGAGCCAACCGATTATTCACCATTGCAATAATAGTTATCAGTTCTCGGTTCTTGGTTCTCGGTTAATCTCTTGTGGCGGTTGCTTTTCGGGTTACCGCCACAGTTCACCTCTTTAACTGATAACTATCTCAAAATGGCAAGTTTCCCGATCTGTTCGATCCGGCGTTCATCTGCCGTAAGGGCAATGACGCGGTACAGATACACGCCGTTAGCACACCGCACCCCTATTTCATCTCTCCCATCCCAATAAGTTTCGTTGACACCCCGATTTGCGCTGGCATCGTCAAGCGTACGGAGGAGCCTACCGTTGACACTGTAAATTTTGATTGTGACGGTATCTGGTGCTTGTGCGAGATGATAGGTGAAAAAGGTCTTTCCATTGTGTGTGGGATTCGGGACGTTGAAAACCTCGCTGAGTGTAATCTCCTCATTTAAGATGAAAGTGGTAACAAGTTCCGCCGCATTTTCGCTGGTATCCGCAGCGGTGATATGGAGTTGATACTCTCCATTCGCGAGATCCGGGGCATAAGTGATAGCGGCGTTTGCGGGGGCAGCTGGATCAAAAGTTTCAGCGTAATCGCTTGCGTGTAGGGGCGAGGTCACCTCGCCCCTACGACCGAAATTGAGACGAAAAGCAGTTTCATCAAGCTCACTATCGTCAGTAAGGGTAATCTTGAAGCGGGGCTGCTCTGTAAGTTCCATTCCATCTATCAGGGGTTCATCAAGCGGTTCTCGTGTTGAACCCGTACCGAGAGCAGTGATCCGAATGTCAATAGTAGGCGGTGTGAGATCAGGGGCTTCAGTGACAAAAAACCTATAGGTAACGATCTTTTCGTCACCACCAATAGCGTTTCCATTGAAATCCTGTGCTGTAATGTTGAAGGTATACTCACCGGGAAACAGAACCGGTTGGTAATCAATTGGCACAGTTTGAATACCACCCTGTGTGCGGAGTTCGTAGTCGGTGAGCAGCTCAAAAGGTCCACCGTCCTTTCGTCTGGCAATTGTGAGGAATTCTATATCAATACCATTTGTATCTTGTAGCACAATAGAGATCTTCGGACGCGGTGGAATCACACTACCGGTTTGTGGTTCGAGACCATCCACCCATATACTGAAGGTAGGCGGTTCGGTATCGGTATTCCGCATTAAAGCGAACCGTGTGAGTTCACTAACGTCCGCTGTAATAGTCCCGACTTGTGCACTACTAAATTTCACCTTATCGCCAAACTCAAAGTTTTCAGAACTTCCGGTGACAAGAATATCCAATCCCAAATGATTCACGAAAAGCCTCTCATTTACCTTGCCTCGGATTTTGACACCGTTAGGGTAATGGACCGGTTCGCTGGAAGCATCGCGGATTTCATAGCGCTCGACACCGGTAAAAAAGATAAACCAATCGCCTACTTCAAATTCTCCTGCGGGGCCAGGGCGCACATTCACCGTAGCGTTACCGTTGCCGCGATTCGCATTCCATGTACCTGTCAGGATGACATCGCCTTCCCTGTTATAGTCGGTTTCAAAAACGAGAACATCGGCAAATTCAAAGGTGTAATTGACACCCAGAGGTGTGCTCTCTTGCCTCGGAATCCGTAACTCCAAACCAAACCCTGCTTCCCTGAACGGGTTGTCCAGTTGCCCAGATTTATCAAGTTTTTGGAAGAACGCTTCGCCTTTGCGCTTGAGAAATACTTCGTATTCAAAAGCATCTAAAAATAGGAGTGCCCAAGTGCCAGCGGGCGTAAGATTTGGGTTGACGCTGATAGCGGGAGCCTCCAATTTCTGCTGGCTTGCATTCTCCACCTGTGTTGGGGTGACGTAGTTCTCAAGCAGAAAGTCGCCTTCAGGGGTGTAGCTAATCTGTGATGTCAAACGCCGCCACACTGAGAAATCTGCTTGCCATGCATAGATTGCCAACTGATCCGCAAGTTCTGCCAATGCGGTCTTAAATGCAGGATTATCATCCTGAAGTAAGGTCTCTTCGCGCACGGTGTCCTCCAAAGCACTCACATCAAAGCGAAGTTTGACTTCGGCGGGTTTTTTTAGTTCTGTTTCCCCCGTGCGAAAGGCAGGCTCGTAATACTGAGCGACCTCAGTTCCCTGACGAATGAGTCCACGTCGAAGCGCAGCGACGCGCGGAATCGGTGCGAATTGGAGATCCGGTTGAGACGGATCAGTAGGTGCCTGTGAAGAAACAGAGAGTGGAATACCTGTCTTACTCTGCGGTTCAGCGTCAAGCACGCCTGCAGGGAAATCGATGTCAAACACCCTATCCAAACTAAACGCTGTCAATTCCTCCTGTGGTTTATAGTTAAACTCATTAACAATAAAGGAGATGTGTTGCTTGTTATCAAACTGACGCGCTTCTTGAACGTTTCCACGGATTTCGTCGTCAATCTCAGGATCATCTGGGTCCGCGAGGACGTAAATCTTATGGACACCTGTTGTGAGAGGTTTGTCGAGGTCTAAGATTGCAGTTGTGCGCTGCAACACGTGCGTGCCGTCTGTCCAGTCGGTGGACTTGACGGTTACGCGCCCTATGATGTCGGCACCTTCATCAATTACGCCATCTCCTTCAGCATCGGGATTTCCTTCGGCAAAAACCACCTCAATATCTGCAAGAACGGCGCGACCACCGGTGTTGATAATTTCCGCGACAAGTTGGTAGCCATTTTTTTCCTTATCAAACGTATATTGGATAGGTGCTCTGTCCGCTTCATCCGTGCCGATCGCAATGTTAGGACCTTCCGGCACTCTGACGATGTTACGATCCGTTTTTGATGGAATAGCGATTTGATGCCCCGTGCTATCAGTGATGCGGAGCCGATAGCGGACCTGTCGTCCACCGTGTGGAAGAGGAATAGGTCTTTCAAGCTCATACCATTGCCCACCCAAGGGCACATCGCCAAGAGGCTCACGTGCAGGGACCATCTGTATTACATCGTCTTCAAAGTTAGCGGTGTCATCCCACAAGATACTTATGCTCCGTATGCCTCCCGGTCCTCTGTCATCAACAACGAGCACACTGATATTGAGCGTATCCGTGACTTTAATATCAAGCGTTTCTCGGATGTCGTGTACGACGGGCGTATCGACCCAAAATCGGGCACCTCCAACAGCGGCGCGGGTATCGTCATAAGCGAAGATCCGCGTGACACCGCCACCGGGTCGTGCTCTGTTTGGAACATCAATGCGAATAGTGCCGTATTCTCCCTGCCAGATCCTACCACGTGTGCGCGATATGAGGTCATTGTTAAGATCGTCGTCAAAATTATTTGCGAAGACCGCGAAAGCAGAGAGGGATTCCGTACTAAAATCGGATGCCCGTGTGAAGGTTCCAGTTCCTGCACCGCCGATCCCTGAATCTTCAATGGTCCCGACCTCATTCGCCTTGATGACAATTTCATGTCCATCATTGAGGGCGATGCGCTCCAATTCGACTTTTATATCAAGTTCAGGGCGCGCAAGGCGAGACGCTGGATCACCGAAGAGCGTATATTGCTCCGTGCCGGGGATCCACTGCTGATTTCGGATGCGGGTCATAAAACTAATTTTAGCGTCGGCAACGATATGTCCCACCGTTGGTGGAAGTTCACCGCCACCGTCAATAACAAGTTTTGGTTCACGACCAACCCCGAAAAAGGATTCAAAAAGGTCTTTGTCGAACTCGGCATTTGCTGTTCCATAAGTTAGCCGTGTCGCCGAGAGTGTTGCAATCGCACCGTATTTTCCCAACAGAAATTGCTCGCTGAGGCAGAAGTTTCCAACCTCTTGAGGTTTATCAAATTGTCCATTAAGACAGGTTGTTGTGATAACAAATGGGAGGTGTCGGTTCCGTAAAGTGGTGACATCTTCACTCCGAAAAATAGACTCATCCGCCCACGTCTGTATCCCGCCGTGTCCAGTATACTCAATAGCAAGTGCACCTCTACTAAAAGCCGAACGAATTAGGGCACGGGTGCGTTCGGGACTTTTAAGCCTTCGGAGATAGATTTGGCGGGTATCATACCCGACCGGTATAATATCTTGTATTAATTCATTGCGTGATGCTTCAAAGACCCCATCGCCTGGGTTGTCCGTGTTATCATCTGCGACTTGGATCAAAGTGCCTTGCCAAAGCCCTGTTTGAAGATTCTTCTCGTAGTTGATGATCTTTTCAACCATCGTCGCCAGGGCTTCCGGGGTTTGAACAGAAAGCCTCCCAATCAGCATATCAGGGAGTGGGTCCTCACCACTAACGTTGACGAATCGGTGGTCCATGGCAGTTTCACCACATTCGGGTGCCCATCCGTGGTATGTCGGCACGAAGATCGGATAAAGATTATAGGTCTTCCTATCTTCTCGGTAGAGTTTGACGATGGCATTCTTGTAATCGTAGTGTGCATCTCCGACGAGCAGAACATAAGTCGGGGCAGGCTGTTGCCAACTGGTATAGGCATATCGGAGGAATTTCTGGATCGCAAGGGGGTTAAAGACGCCATCGCTGAATTCATCATAGATATCGTCAATATCAACGACCATAGTTGTCAAACCTTGTGAACGCCGAAATTCAACGAGCGGTTGGATACCGTCGGCAAAGGTTGGGTGCGTAATAACAACATAGTCGGCTTGGTTAGAAGGGTTACGCAACCGCGTTGGCGGTGTTGGAACAAGGGCATTGATGCTCCGGTAAGCCGAACGGCTAATGACGAAATAACGTGTATGCTGCCCGACTGTATCCTCAAAAAGAACGTTATGACCAGCACCGACACGCGAAACCTCACCACCAGTGAGTTTACTCGCAATGCCGTTCTCATTAAGTTGATATACGTCGATTGTGTCATTGTAGATGTTTTCGACGCGATATTGGACTTTGCCCCGTTTGCGAGGTTCGGTATTGGTATTGAATTCAAGGCGATTACCATCTGCCCGAAAGTTTCGCCAATAATCAAACTCATACCAGTCGAGATAGAAGTCGTAGAATCCCGGAGGGGTGCGGTTGGCATCCAATGCTTCAATACGTATAAGGTTCACTGGGTCATTATGGATACGCGCCTGTGGAATACTGCGGACTGCAGTCGGTGAACCTTGACGTTTCCATTCCACGCTCCTACCGAGTCGATTGTTGTTGAAACTGATGCGCGCTCTGTGAAGTGCAGTTCCTCTACGGGAAGCCCCTTGAAACTTGATACGCAAGGTGGCGTTCAAAGTGGCGTTACGGTCAATTTGAAGTCGTGGTACTGCCTCAGGCAGTTCTATGTTGTTGAAATCCTTAGTGTTTCCACCGCGGAAGGCAACCCAGAAATAGTGGTCGGCAAGTTCGGACTTAATATCGTTGCCAGCTAAGACATCATGAAGTCTATTCTCTTCAAATCGGATACGTGTTAAAAAGGCACTTGGTGCTACCAAGTTTGGGGACAGCGGCGTTGCATCCCGTTCTTCAACACGAGATGTTTCAAGGTTTCCAGCACTTGGCTCTCCTCGCAAAGCGAAACGGAGCCAATAAACGTTTGTGTCGGTAAATTTGTTATCAGACAACGCACGTCCGTAAAAGACGATCTGCTCGCCCCTGTCGAATATATCGTTTCCGTTCTCATCAAAGACATAGATACCCTGTTTTTGTCCGCCGCTTTCCAATCGAAGGGTATCAAGATTGATGTCCTCCGGTTCAATACCAGCGGATGCTTTGATGTTATTATAATTAATGCGATAGAGATCCGTTCTGGTAACGGGAATTTTGAAACGATACGTCTTCGTTGTCAATGTAGGTGCTTTAGGAGCACCACCGCCGCGGGAACTGCCGTAGGGTGCCAATCGCTGGCTGCGCCACGGTTTTGCTTGCTCGTAGTTTCGCAACGTTCCCTGAAACATTTTCTCAAAGGCGGGAGAGGTTCTTGGGAAGGTGGAGGGTGCAGCAGAAACGGTTCTACCAATAGGAGTGTCATTGCCCGTTCCTGAGAACGGAGGGAAATTGATACGGAACGTCACAGACGCGTAGATTCTCAACTGCTTTGTTGCTGGATTGTATTGAACCGGGTTGATTTGTAGACTCGCGATACGCTGTTCGCGCACAAAGCCGACCGGAATAACCTCTACAAGTTGTGTAGGATAAAACCCCTGCGAAGTCCGAGGGTTCATCGTTAGAGTAGGGTAAATCGGATCGTCGGGCGTGACACGGATATTTTCAACGTTTCTTATCTCCGGACGCGCCTGAATAACGGTAACAACGGGTGTTCCAGCAACAGGGATTCCGATGCGTTGTGCGTAGATAGGGAGACGCGGTCTGCCTACGTCAAGTGTCCAATCTGCACCCGCAAAATGAATTTCGGAAATGGCTTTCGGCTTTCGGCTATCAGTTAAGAGACTGTTGGTCTCTATCTCGGTCTTCTCTTGGTTTTCGATTGCCGATTGCCCATTGCTATCTTGCTGACTGCCGACGGCTGATGGCTGACTGCTATTTACCTGAAGTTCGGGAAGTGTAAAGCGTGCCGTCAGAGTGTCGGTTGTGGTTGCCAGAATCTTGAGAGGCGAGCCGGAATATGTTTGTGCTATGGAGACCGATGTTGAGGCGGTATAGGATATGAGAAATATAAATAAAAAAGTTTGAATCTTTTTCATGGTGTTATAGTTTAGTTTTCAAGGCAAATGTTCTATAGTGTTCTATTAAGTGTATCTACAGAGGAGTTTAATTTATAATTTTACGAGTTGTGAAGCGCAGTTGAGTGCTGCTACCAAACTATTTTCACTCGCGATCCCCTTGCCAGCTATATCAAACGCAGTACCGTGATCCACACTCGTACGGACTATCGGTAAACCCAAGGTGACATTCACAAGATCCCCAAATCCGAGAAGTTTTATCGGGATATTGCCTTGATCATGGTACATAGCGATAACAGCGTCCCACTCACCTTGGCTCGCTTTGACGAAAAGGGCATCAGCCGGTAGCGGTCCATCTATCGTACCGGGGTGCGCGTGTGCCTTGACTTGTTCGATGGCTGGACGGATAAAATGCTCTTCCTCTTTCCCGAACATCCCTTCTTCACCTGCGTGTGGGTTCAGACCAGCAACGACAAGTCGCGGTTCCGGGATACCGCAGCGCACCAGCACCTCCTGAGTGACACGAATAACCTCCACGATTCTTTGGACGGAAAGGTATTTCGGCACATCAGTCAATGCGATGTGGCTTGTCACGAAAGAGACTGCAAAAGCAACCTTGTTGTTGGCATCGTTAGTCTGTTGGGACATCAATGCCTCAGGTGTGCAGAGCATCATCACCTCGTGTGGTGTGTTAGTGAAGGCAGCAAGCATTTCTGTGTGTCCCGGATAGGGTATGCCTGCGCGGTGTATAGCGGCTTTGCATATTGGGGCGGTTGTGATCGCGTCGATCTCGCTTTGCATCGCAAGGTGCGTCCCGGTTTCAATCGCTTTGACAGCAGCGGCACCCGCGCGGGCATCTATAGTACCGACGGAGATGTCCTGAGGTGTTATTGAGGAGACATCAAGCACATCAATTGTACCGTACTTTGCGTTCGCTTGGAGCGGTGTTCCTATGATATTAAGTTTTAACTGTGGAGTCCGGGAGGGTGTTGTGAAGCGTGAGCATGCATCCTGAAAAATGGCAGGGCTGCCAATGACAATTGGTTGACACAGTAAATATACGTCTTTGCGCGCCAGTGCCTTAACAATGATTTCGGGACCGATGCCAGCCGCGTCCCCCATCGTTATCCCAATTTTTGGTTTGTTCGCGGTGCGCGGCGTACTTGTTCGGTGCCCAACGGCTTCGGATTGGATCTGGACCTCTGTGCGAATCATTGCAGTTTTTTCTCTCCTAATCAAGGCTCGTGGTGCCTCGATCAGGAGATGGAGGCTACGGATTTAATTGACGATAGAGTGTTGCGGCGCGCGAGCGCGAGACATTTCCAGTGGGTAGTTCAAGAATCTCGTATTCAGATTCAGGAACCTCCGCGATATCCGCCGGATGCACCTCCGCTGCAGAGGGCGGGGGCCCTGGTAAGCGAATAACATCTCCAACAACAAGCATCTTTCCGGCTTTCGCAATGTGTCCGTTGACACTGACCGCACCTTTGCTACAGAGGGTATTGGCTATTGTCCGCCGTTTTACAAGACGGCTAACTTGCAGGAATTTGTCTAACCGCATTTTTTCGACTTACACTGGTGGCTGGGTAGCGACCGGTACTTCTACCGGAGTTTCGGCTTCCACGATCGGATCCGTCAGTGCTTGTTCCAGAACTTGGGTCATATCGTTGACTTTGTGGAAACGTATAGCGTCCCGAATCTCGGTCGGTATATCAGCCTCATCTTTCTCATTGTCCTCAGGGATAATAATGTTGAAGATGCCGTTGCGATAGGCAGCAAGTGCTTTCTCCTTCAAGCCACCGATCGGTAGCACCCTACCACGGAGCGTAATCTCTCCCGTCATGGCAACATCTTTGCGGACGGACGTTCCAGTTAGTGCAGAGAGAATCGCCGTCGCGACGGTAATTCCAGCAGAGGGACCATCTTTCGGCACAGCACCTTCCGGAATATGGATATGGATATCCTGCTGTTCAAACCAATTGTCGGAGAGTCCGAAGGACTCAGCGCGAGAGCGGATATAGGCAACGGCAGTTTGGACAGACTCACGCATCACTTCTTGAAGTTGTCCTGTCATATTGAGTTTGCCTTCTCCCTGCATCATCGTCGCTTCAACGGAAACAATATCGCCACCAATTTGGGTCCATACCATCCCTGTAGCGACACCGACTTCATCGCGTTCCTCGGCTTTGGTGCGCGTCCATTTAGCAGGTCCAAGATAGTCACTCAAATTCTCCGGCGTTACTTCGATATTCAGATCCGGGGTCTCGTCAGTAACGATTTGTCTGGCAACCTTACGCATGACAGTAGTGATCGTGCGTTCGAGATTCCGGACACCAGCCTCACGCGTGTACTTATGAATCATCTCAAAGATGGCTTTGTCTGTGAAGGTGATATTCTCACCTGAAAGTCCATGGCGTTCAAGTTGTTTCGGAATGAGTCCATTCGGTGTAAACGTAGCGATGTTATGCTTCTCAAAATCGGTATAACCCGGCAACTCAATAATTTCCATCCGGTCCTGAAGCGCGGGCGGAATGGTAACGCGAGTGTTAGCAGTTGTTATGAACATCACATCGGAAAGGTCAAATGCGATATCCATGTAATGGTCACGGAAAGTGGAGTTCTGCTCCGGATCCAGTACCTCAAGGAGGGCAGATGCAGGATCGCCTCGAAAATCTGAGCTGAGTTTATCAATTTCATCAAGCAGGAACAGTGGATTTTTCGACTTTACATCGCGAAGTCCCTGAATAATGCGTCCAGGGATTGCCCCAATATAGGTACGCCTGTGTCCTCGGATTTCTGCTTCATCTCGGACACCACCGAGGGACATTCTGACGAACTTTCTACCTGTCGCCCGGGCAACCGATTTACCCAGCGAGGTTTTTCCGACCCCCGGGGGACCAACGAGGCAGATAATAGGTCCCTTGAGGTGTTTGACAAGTTGTAGAACAGCGAGGTATTCCAACACGTTTTCTTTCGGTTTCTCCAATCCGTAATGGTCTTCGTCAAGTATTCGTTGGGCTTCGGGAAGTTGGAGTTGATGTTCGGTGCTCTCTTTCCACGGCAGCGCGAGTATCCAATCCACATAAGTGCGGATAACACCGGACTCAGCGGACTGCGGGGGTATCTGTGCGAGTCGGTCGAGTTCCTTAAGTGCCTTTTCCTCGGCTTCCTCGGACATTCCGGCGTTTTTCACCTGTTCTCGGAGTTCATCAACCTCGGCAATATCATCTCTACCAAGTTCTTTCTGGATAACCTTCATCTGCTCCTGAAGGTAGAATTCGCGATGTGTCTTCTGAACAGATTCGCGGACCTGATTGTGAATATCATCGCGGAGTTCATTCCGTTCCAATGCCTCGCTCAGAAACTGAATGACGAGTTGCAACCGTTTAATCGGGTTAAGCTCTTCAATGACGGCTTGGCGTTCCGATGCTGTGAGGTTGAGAAACCCGGCGATCGTATCCGCGAGATGTCCAGGTTCTTCTTGCTCCTTAATAGCACGTTTCACCTCTTCCAATGTTAAAACATGCGGTTGTGAACTTTGCGTTTGCTCCTTCTGCCGTGTTTTTGCGTAGTCATTGAAAAGTTTTTTCGTATCTTTCATCAGAGACTCGGCAGCACTCGCTAAACCTATCTCCTCATAAACGACTTGGACATCTGCTTTCAAAAAGTCATTAGTCTTTATATAGCCGAGAACAATTGCACGATGTTCTGCAGCGATGGCGATACGGATTGTGCCGTCGCCGGGCTCATAAGATTCAATGATATTTGCGACGGAACCAATGGTGCGGAGGTGTTCCGAGGTTGCTTCTGCTCCTTCTTCCAACGCTATTTTTTGGTGGAGCAGGAGTATCCGCTTGTTTGACCGAAGTGCAGCATGCGTTGCCTGAACTCCCGTTCTACGGGCGACAATTAAAAGAGATCTCGTCCTCGGAAAAGGAGAATACCTATCGAAATCCGGGGGCAAATCAATAACCGGCAAACTTATCGTTTCGTATTCTTGTGTTGCTGTCGGATTCATAATTCTTATCCTTTATGGTTGGCAGAAGAATAGTTGTTAGTTTTCAGTTTTCAGTTTGCCTCGCAGTAGAGTTAAACGCCTGTGGTTAAACGCCTGTTGCCTCGCAGTGAGAGTTACTTTTATTGTTACTGCCACAAGACACCTCTTAACTGATAACTGGTAACTGATAACTGATAACCATTACGCAGTTTTAAGTGCTTCGGATTTTCTATAAGTCAGTTGCGGTGGCTCACTCTTACGCACGGAATCTTCAGTAACATGGCACGCTTCAACATCGTTAAGCGAAGGGAGGCGATAGAGCGTATCGAGCATAATCTTTTCAAAAACCGCCCTTAACCCACGCGCACCGGTTTCGCGTTCAATCACCTCATCCGCGATAGCGGTTAATGCTTCATCAGTTGTGTGGAATTGTACACCTTCATAAGCCAAAAGATGCCGATATTGTTTCACCAGAGCGTTCTTAGGTTCAGTGAGGATCCGAACGAGTGCCTGCGCATCCAATTCATGAAGCGTTGTGACAACTGGGAGTCGTCCAATTAACTCCGGTA
>JAPPBX010000046.1 GCA_026702755.1 Candidatus Poribacteria bacterium
AGACTCATTTTGTTAATCATAATTCGCGCAAGCGTTTCACTCGGTGAATCGGGTGTCAACACGATGCGCGCCCGCGGATTGCTCAAACTTGGTATTTGAGGGACCCCTCGCTTATACGCAACAATCGCATCTGCCCCTTTAGATTCATCAATCACGAGGACAATTGAACCTGGAAACTCGCCGATAACGCTCCCCGCCTTGAGGTAGGCATCGATGGTGAAAACTGCCATCTGAACCTTACCGCTTTTCAGGGCGCGTGCCCTGCCTACATAGTCGGCTTTGTCGTCAACGAACGAGAGTTTAATGCCTTGCCGGTCGAGCAAGTTCTGAACAGCCGGAGAGCGGAGTATCGCGTACCCCGGAAACGAGTCGTGCGCCACTTTGATAGTGTGGGCATACCGTTGTGTGCTCGTCTCTTTGACGAGATCCCCTCGAAGCCACGGTTCAACAACAAACTTGTAAGCTAACCCGCTAATCCCGATGATAATGAGCCAGCTTGCTACTGCGATGATTAGGCGTTTTTTCTTTCCAGCGTCCATAGTTCCTATTTCCTACTTCTGAAAACCAAGAAACCTGTAACGGCGAGCACAATTAGAATCATAACGAACCATAGAGTGCCTTGGTTTTCATCGGGTCGCTGTGGTGTCGGAGTCTTTCTTGGTGTTGTCGTTTGCGACGGCGTTGCTTCTATATGCTTTACAGCAATTGACGTATTGCTGGGCGGCGTTGTAAGTCGCTGGATCAAATCAGCGGCAATCTCCGATGAAAGTGGGGCAATATATTCAAAGGCATCTTCTCCACCAAGGTCTGTTCCCGTATCGTCAGTTTCAGCGAGGATCTGCGACACTGCTGCCACCAACTCGCCAGGGTTATCTGCCTTGCGATAGCTATCTACGACATTTGCCAACATGTGATCGGTTTTCATATCTACACCGATCACGTCAACGCGAATCTGTCGATTGAGGATTTCAGGTGTATAGTGCTTGACTTTGTCGGCATCCGAAGCCTCACCGTCTGTGACAACTAACAACCGATAGTTTCCGTAGTTATACTGTTTTTCTCGTTGTTCAAGGAGGCGATTTGCACCAATTCGGATGTATTTCCCTAAGGGCGTATTCCCACCGGGTTGCGGTAGATGAATGGCTGCTGTCAGTTTTTGGGTGTCCTTCGGTCCCAATGGATATACCCATTCGTTACGGATGTTGGCACCACTAAACACTAATAATCCGATATATGTATCATCCGGAATTTTCGAGAGAACTTCTTGTAGTGCTGCCTTCGCTGCTTCCATCTTCGATTTCGTCCGATCTCCACTAAATTTGTCCTGCATTGAACCGGAGGCATCAAGGATCACAATGATGTTATCTTTATGGATGTCATCGTCAGCACTGCAAATCTGGAGACCAAAGATGAACAGACTCAATAGGAGAATAAATCGCGTACCGGAACTGGCAATTCTAATAAATTTCATAAAAAGACCCTATCCGGGAAGTGGTTGTCAGTTTTCAGTGGTTCTTGTAACCGATAACTATCAAAAATCAAAGTCGGAGACTGCGACGGCTTCTGCTGAAACTTTAATCAGTGCGAATTCGACACGTCGATTTTCTGCTGCTTCAGTCGGGCTGGTCGGCTTTGCAATAACGGGTTCCTTGATTCCGACGCCTACCGGCACAATCTGGTCGGGATCGATACGTGCGTTTTTGCGACGTGCGTAGGTGATAATCGCCTGTTTAACGGCTTGCCCGCGCTGCTCGGAGAGTTTCAGTGCAGCCCGCATCACTTGATAGGGACTCTCAATGCTGCTACCATCGTCAAACTTCTTCTGCTGGACCAGTCGAATCAGGTTTCCAGTATCTTCCAAACTAAAAGCCTTACCGTCCATAAAATATTTATAATTACCTCGGGTACCTGTCCGTTTCAAAATACCTTTTTGGAGTCCTGTTTTCACTAATACACTCAATGTTCGCGAGGGGTCGCTGTGTCCTTTGATGGCGATTGCAGCATTCCCGTATTTAGAAGCGAGTTCAACAACCCTGTCAAATTCTTCTTGGTATTCGGTATCACTAAAAGTGTCTTGGTTTGCCTTGAACTGAATTGTAAACGAGATAAGCGTCTTTTCATCAAGTACTGCGTCTTCGTTGAACGATTCAATTTCAGCGCGGACAGTCTCTTTTTTGAAACGTGTTTGTTTCAATTGTGTAGGCGCTGTAACAGTCGTCGTCAGTAAGTTCTTAAAGGTTGACGAGTTAAAATCTAAATCGGAGGGAATCAGGGCATATCGCTGTCTCGCAAATCCCCAGTTCACAGCCATATCCAGACCTGCTTTATTGAAGCCTTCAAAACCGGTAATCGTATTACTCGGATCGTTAAAGAAAGCGATATTTCCGGGTTGCCCAACAAACGTGCAATCCGCGATTAAGCCGTGCGCATCCTCTTCAAGCGTTGGTAACACTTCTTTACCGTAGATGTTTTGCATCATCGTCAGGAGCTGCGTGTATTTTGCGGATCCGCTCGCTTCGTAGGTTTTTTTGAGAGCCACGACCTCTTCGGCACCCTTGAGATAACCGGCAAAGAAGCGTTCAACAAACGGTTTGTAAGCGTCATAGAAATCTTTGCGGCAGGCGTAAACATCGGCAATAGACCGAGAAAGTGTGGCGGTACTGACAACAACCGATGCGCCTTTGACAGTGCCTTCGGCACCTGTGCCAGTATTCTCGGGACCCCCTGTCAATCCGATCATATCGGGCGTTATTACAAAGCAGCCTGCGATAGTTGCGTCATTTCGGAAGCGTTCTGCGGGTCCGTTCGCACCTGTTAGTTCGTCCACCCAAACAATTTCCACCTGTGACTTTGAAAGACGGGCGGTTTTTAGCATATCATAGAGCATTCCTACGTGCGGTCCCCCGTTTTGGATAGCGATCTTTTTACCTCTGAGGTCAGATATTTTGCGAATGTTAGAACGCCCAACGAAATGATCGCCTGCCGACCAAGTGAGCTGTCCAAAAACGACCGGTTTTGTACGGGCATCTTTTCCCACGGCTTCGCTTGCTTGTGCGATCATTCTGAATGTGCCACGCAGAAACGGGGATTTGCCTGAGAGATAGTCGCGGACCTGCTGCTGAAAATTATCACCCGGCACCAGTTTGAGATTCATGCCCAGTTCCGCCATAATCGTTCCGGGCTGAGTCGTCAACCCGCCGTTGGCATGGAAGAGTGCTGCTTCACCACCCCATGTGATATATGGCACGACCAACGGGGTTATTACTGTTACCTCTTCAACCGGAACAGGACCGACCGCATCTGAGAATCGTTTTTGCGCGTTGGCGTAAGGGGCAAAAACGATGAACAGCGTTACGAGACAAAACACCGGACATTTCAAAAGATGCCAGCAAACTGATCTATAATTCGTTTCCATGATTTTCCTCCGCGGAAGTTATATGATTGCTATCATCGTGATAGCGTGCTTCCACTTGTTAGTTTTCAGTTGTTGATCGTCAATTATCAGTCTCGTTTGGGGGGCGATAGCAATTTCTTTATGTTCCACATATCCATTGGATCCTGGCAATTACAAAAGGTGTACCTACATCCAAAGTTAACTGAAAACTGATGGCTGAAAACCGATAACTACTTACCGTGTTAAGGCATACGCGACAACATTCATTCCTTGTTGAAATGCCCATTCTTGTTGCGCTTTATGATCAGGTTCGCAAATTCTACCTTCCCACGCACAATTCAGGTCGCTCGGACAGAAATAGACAATCACGCGATCGTCGTCCATGATTGCCTCGTCGTAATCGGAAACACCAGGGATGCGTTTATCGCCACCGAGGTATTCATCGTGGTGGTAAAGCGTCCGATAAATCGGGTGGCTCATCTCCAGGCGTTCAAATTTCTTTTCGGGATAGACCTGTCGCATCATCTGGTAGACGTGCGGACGCAAGCCGCCGCGGTAATTGTTGAGGCGGGCATCACAATCTTCGACGTGGAGAAAACCGCCACGTTCAAAGTAATCTCTCAACTTTCGGATCTGTTCAGGAGAAAGTCGAATCCCGGTATGTCCCGTCATAAAGAGGAACGGATAGGCGAATAACCCCTCATCGTCAATGTCAACGTATTGTGGATGCTCGCGCACTTCAACATCAATCGTCGTATTTTTAGCGAGCTCTTTGGAGAACTGCAAATCCGATTGCCAGCGATAATAGTTGACGATGTTCGTATACCAATCACCACCCGGGTACTTGAGTCGTACGAACGTGAACTTCTCGCCTGTCGGATTCATCTCAGGATAATGATGTTCGATTTCCCCGTATCGTGTGCCGTAATGGACATCTCGCACAGCATCGTAAGGAATGTATTCTCGGAACCCACCTCTGAACTGGGCATCTGCAGGCAGAATCACCTTACCTGCGGCGAGCGCGGAGGCAGCAAGTCCAACAGATCCTTTGAAAAAGGAGCGTCGCGACAGACGGTTCTCATTTTTGTAGGGTTTTTTGGGATTGTTACTATTATTGAATAACACTGTACGCATCCTCCTTCCATTTTTTTTAATTCTACCACAATCCTCTGAAATTTTCCAACAATATATGTCTGGGAGTATATAAAGTTATGTAAACATTTCAAAGGGACAGATCCACCTACACCGCCGCTGGCGAAGATTGTATCCTCGCCCCTATAGTGCGCAAGTAATTGAAGGATGTCTTGCAGTTTGGAGAGTGCGCTAAGAAACATTATAGTTTTTTAACCTGCTCCTCAGGGTCTGCACATTTATGTCCAAGACACTCGCTGTTTTGGCACGATGCTTGTCCATCCACTCTAAAGTTTCCAGGATATACACCTGCTCTATCTCCTTCAACGTCCGCCCGATGCGAAAGGATACCGTGGGGCCTTCTTCGCCGTCAGAATGTTCTTCGGGTAAAGGTACCGGGTGCGCGGAGTCCTCCTGGAGGAACTGCGGTAAGTGCATCGGTAAAATAGTGCTGTCTCTGGCAAAGTGGAGTGCGTAGATTATGCTACCTTCCAGTTCTCGGATATTCCCGGGCCAGTCGAAGCCTTGGAGTAACGCGAGGGCTTGTGGACTTATACTGCCTTTCTTTTCAACTTGGACTTGGTTGTGTTTCTTCAAAAAGTGTTCTACCAACGCGGGGATGTCCTCCCGCCGCTGACGCAACGGTGGCATAAGGATATGAAGTGGCTTTAATCGCTGATAGAGGTCTTCGCGAAACCTATCCTCTTTAACCGCTTGCGCAAGGTCGCAGTTGGTAGCCGCCACAACACGGACATCCACCGGAATTTCTGCTGTTCCACCGACGCGTCTAATCTTACCTGCCTGAAGTACGCGTAACAACTTGGATTGAAGGTGCTTGGAGAACTCACCGATTTCATCCAGGAACAGTGTCCCACCTTGTGCCGCTTCAAACATGCCACTACGTTGTGCCTCCGCGCCGGTAAACGATCCCTTCTCATATCCAAAGAGTTCAGTGTCCACCAGCTGCTCCGAAATCCCCGCACAGTTAACGGCAAGGAATTTTTTCTTTGATCGGTTGCTTTGTTTGTGCAATGCGTCTGCTACCAGTTCTTTGCCGGTTCCCGTCTCGCCGGAAATAAGCACCGTTGTTGGAAATTTCGCAAACCTTTCAATCATGTGCAGAACCTTAACAAGTTCTGCACTCTCACCGATAATGTCGGCGTAATCCCCTTCCAACATCTCTCGTTTCAGAGGCATCTCCGGTGGAAACAGGGTGCCTGCGTGTTCTTGTGAATTTTCTGTCGTATTATGCACCCTGTCAAGGTGCTGCGCTGCTACCTGAAGAGTTAGCACTGTCGCCTCCGGTGCTGCGTTGAGCATCTGGCGAAGCACCTCACTCCCCTTGGGGGCAGTGGAGATTTCATAACCCTCCTGTTCAAGGAGATTCTGTAAATTCACCCCTATATTTGAGGTATCTCCAACAATAAAAGTATGGGTCTTGGTTGGGTTTTTCGTTACTTTTTTCATCTTATTCAGTTGCCATAGTCATCTGTCCAAGTTTGATCAAGTGGTCAATGGGATTTACCATAAACGCACGCTCAGGTTGTGCAGGAGTCAACAAAACAAATTTCCATTTCACGAACGTGCTGTTATCATTTTTTAGGTCAAGCCCTATGATTTAGTTTGTCAGATGTAGACGTGCCTCCTTCTTTTTTTTGACAAAAAATTCAATATATGAAGTCATATTGAGTAAAACATAGAAACGTTGTAAAATAGGGGAAGAAAAGGTTTTGTTTTATGTCCCTTTATTCCACTTTTGACACCCCTTACTTTATGACCTTACTTTATGAAAGGTGCTCTTATGGCAAACGCGTCTGAAAAGTCCCCGAGATACAAAGGTATTCCGAAGCAAGTTTCGCGTAAGGATTTTAATCACTATATCTTGCCACATCTGAAGAAATGCGTCAAAGGTCCAAAGCCGAAACTTTCTTTCTACAAGATATTTAACTATATCCTCTATGTTTTGCATACAGGTATTCAATGGAATCAACTCCGAACCCGACGCAATGAACTGCATTGGTCTAATGTGTATAAATGGCATCGTCGCTGGTCAAAAGATGGCTCGTATGAGAAACTTTTTCAGGCATCTGTCATCCATTTGCTTGATACGGATCAACTTGATACGACCCGCCTTCATGGAGATGGGTCAAACACCGTCGTGAAAAAAGGGGTGATGGTATCGGATACTCCGGACACAAACATCAGAAAGGTGAAAAAGAGGTGACGATCACCGATAATCATGGGTTCATCATAGGACCGATAACGATCAAACCCGTCAACCGACAGGATACAACACTTTTGCCTGAGGTCTCCTTCAGCGATATAATCGCCTTTAGTAAACGGATCGGCATGGATCTTTCAGGTGCTGCTCTGACGCTTGACTCAGGGTTTGATTCTAAGGCGAATCATCACCTGATTAGAGAACATGGACTGACCCCCGTGATTTATCCCAACCGGCGGAATGCTAAAGAACCTATCGTCATTGCGCGCATGTTTCGCTGGTTTAACAAAGAGATATACAAAGACCGATATAAAGTTGAGCGAACTTTCGGCTGGCAGGATACCTATCGAAAACTCGCACTGAGCTACGATAAACTCAAAGAGACTCGGTTAGGATTTCGTCATCTCGCATATTCTATGATTAACTTTCGTATAACTTTCAACCATTCATAGCACTTACTCGCTATGAGTTCTATAGTAAAACCCATAATTATTTGGACATTACGAGGGCAGGATTACAACCCCACCAGCGGCAGTGACGGTTCTGTTCACTGAGAAACTGTCTACATATTTTCGGGCTTTAATATAAAACTTTTGGATCGAAAACTTGCATAACGGGGAAAGATATGGATTTTAGCCCAAAAATTGAACTTGATTGGATCGATTCCGATTAAGTATGGAACGTGATGTCCTTTAATTATTAAAGACACAATTTTGAGTGAAAAGGGTGCATAGCGTGAAAAGATTGAGGACTCTAAGGTTTATTTGGTGAGACGCGCTATGGTCTTTTGCCTGTTTCTCGTAGATGTATCACTTTACCAGGCATCAAACCTGAGGAACAGAAGGATAGGGAACCTTCCCCCCACGTTTCTACCCTTCCAATCTTCCAGACTCCCAATTATAATAAAGCCCCAAAATATGTGGATGGTTGCTTAATGAACGAAACCCTCACAATCGCTGGCGAGAATTGTATCCTCGCCTCCCCGCAATGTCCAAATAATTGTAGATTTCACTTACTTCCACAAACAAACGATGAGATTTTGCGTCCGTCCTAAATATGGTGGTTTCTCTGCTAAGAGGTGAGCCAGGGGATGTGTTGGTTTTGCCGATAGGGCGTGAGCAACTCTCGGAGTTGATGGTGTGCTTTATGCAAGTGCGTTTTCACCGTGCCCTCGCTTCGTTTGATGCGGGTGGCGATATCTTTGATAGGGAGTTCCTCAGCGTAGCGCAGCAGAAATACACGTTGGCGGGTCGGTGGTAGGTGCGCAATAGCATCTCGAAGTATTTGTCGCAGTTCCTGTTTTTGGAGGATGTCACCAGGGTCGGAGTGCGTGTCTGTGATGCGACGTTCATCTATAGTGTGAAGGGGAGCAATGTCTTGTTCCGCCTGTTGCTTCCGCTGAAAGTCGATACAAATGTTTCGGGCGATGCGGTATATCCATGAATAGAACGCCGAGTCACCGCGGAAGGTGTTGATGGCACGAAACGCCTTTAAAAACGTTTCCTGGGTCAAGTTTTTTGCGATTTCGGGGTCTTGAACCTGTTTTTGGATGAGAGTATAGATGTGATTTTGGTATTTGGTGACAAGGGGGTTAAAGCTTTCGGGGTCGCCTTGTTGTGTACGAGCGATGAGTTTATGCTCATTTATATGTATTGTGTTGTTCAAAGAATTCTCCTAATTTGCGAGTGTGTTTATTCGGTTGATAACTTCTCTCTAAGCACACCACGGAGTTCTTCCGGATTCTGTGCGTCAATTCGGTAGCCTTGTGTCTCTAATACTTGTCGAATAAAAGCTTTACCTTCTTGACAATGATGCTCCACACTGAGGAGCATCGGTTTTAGGTGCCAAGGGTATGCCTTCAAAATCGGCACTTCTGCGCCTTCAACATCTAAACGTAAGAGGTGAATGTGTTTGTGGTTTAGTGCCGAAATCAGTGTCTCAAGCGAGACGGTAAAGAGTTTGAAAGTTACTGTGTTGTCAATCATATCGGTATGAAGGTGTTTCGTCTCTTCCAAGGCGAAGCGATTGACAAAAAGGTTACTAAGTGGACCTATTTCCATACCCATTGCGCTAAACAGTGATGCCTCGCTGATTGCCGCATTGATGAAAGTAAGTCGGTGTAAAAAGGGTCTGAGTTTTTTGTTTCCTATCGTTTTTTCAACGAGCGCGCAGAAGTTGCGCGGGTGTGCTTCTACGAGATAGCCGTGCCAATGGCCCTCTTTAGAGAGCCACGACTCGGGAAGGGAACGCAACGAATCGGTCCGGCGTTTCCTCCGTGCGGTGTCCCGCCAATCGTCTCGAATAAGGTATGTCCATTCTGCTTTTGATCCTGTTCCAATTTCCACAAAAATATATGTGTTATCCGTGGCTGCATCTGTTTGTCGGACAGGGTATCTCTGTTTTACCTTTGAGAGGCATCTGAGAACAACCGTTTTTATCTCTTTTTTAATGTGATTATACATGTCTCTGCCTATAGTAAAATCCGAAAGCAATACTGCCTGCGAACAGTTCGCTGCTCAGCATCCAGAATCGAGAGAGGAGAGCGACCAGCATTGCTGTTGTAGAGGGTAGACACAACGTTAGCAAAACACTCAAAAGACTTTCTCGAACACCTAACCCGCCGGGGGTTATCAGACTAAGGAAACCGATGCTCCACGCGAGGGAGTAGACACTTGTGAGTCTGAAGAACTGGTGGTACTGGAGGGGATGTATACTTTTGATAAAAAGAAAAAAGGCGATTCCAAAGTAAATCCAGAGAAGAAAATAAGTGGCGACAATATGGCGCATTCCTGAAATGAAAAAGAGTGTGCGTATATATTTTTTAACGATTTTCGGATTTCTAAAAAAGAGCATGAGAACAACTGTGCCGCCACCAATCAAAACTGTGAGTCCTATGAGAAGTGTATTCTCCAGATGCAAACCATAGAAGTCGTTGTGTAAAATGGGAGACATCAAGACAGGCCCACCAAGTGCTATTCCAAGCAGACACTGAAGGGCAAGCCCTTGTATGGTACTCACAATCGCAGCGGTTTTTGAAAGTCCGAGGGGTTGACACAAGGCGATAATGCCAACAAACTGCCCGACTTTGCCGGGGACGTACTTGCCAAATTGTGTGAGTTGGAAAAGTGTCCAACTCTTTTGAAAAGATGCAGACTTTTGGGCTGCGGAAGCATAAAGTTTTCGCCATGGGTAAACCAGCAAAGTTTGATAAATGAAAAGTAAGACCAGTGAAAGCACGAACCAGAAGGGTTGGAACACGACCACTTCTTCTTTGAGCTCTGTCAGCGAAGTGTAAAGTTGCTTGAACAGAAAGCAGAGAATCGCCAATGCAATTAGCAATCTTCCATACTGCAGCAACCGCGAGGGGGTCATGTTTTAGTTTTCCTTTTGGTCCCGAACGGCGCGTGTTCAGTATCCGTTTTCTCCTGGATCACGCGTCGTTCAAGTCGGGAGATGAGTCCGATAACAAGTTCACCCAATAACCCGATAGAGAAGAATTGGATGCCCAGAATTATCATCAAAACGGACAACATCAGCAGCGGACGGAAACCGACACCACCTTCCACCATCCACAAAACAGCGAGGTAGAGTCCTATCAGAATGCCAAGAGAGGCAACCAAACCACCAATGGTGCCGAAAACATGCAGGGGGCGTTTGAGATATTTCGTTAAAAATAGCACGGTGAAGAGGTCAAAGAACCCTTTCGGTATCCGCTTGAACCCATACTTAGAAATCCCAAACCGCCTCGGATGATGTTTCACCTTCACCTCTCCAACCCTATAACCTGCTTGATGTACTAATATCGGGATGTATCGATGTAGGTCGCCGTAAAGATGCAGTTCTTTGACAACTTCGGCACGGTAAGCCTTGAATCCACAGTTCATGTCGTGAAGTTTCACCCCTGTGGAGAACGTAGTGACACGATTGAAAACGAAAGAGAACGCCCGTTTCTCCAGTGGGTCTTTACGCGGATATTTCCAGCCAGAAACAACATCATAATTCCCGTTATTGAGAGTTTCTAACAACTTCGGTATCTCGTTCGGATCATCTTGGAGGTCTGCGTCCATAGTAATGACGATATCCCCTGTCGCTGCGGCGAAGCCAGCCATGAGTGCTTCCGCTTTACCTTGATTGTGTTTGAAATGGATAACATGCACCGGCAAGGGGTGTGTTTCCATCGAGAGGACATCTAAGATCGCTGCTGTTGCGTCCGTGCTGCCGTCGTTGATAAAGATAACCTCGGCGCAATGATAGGTGTGCGTTTTCAGAGCAACTTGAATCTGCTCCAATAGAATAGGGAGTGATTCTGCTTCGTTATACGCCGGTATGACTATCGAAAGTTGCGGGAAATCACAGAAGGTTTTTAACATTGCGCTGATACACCTCCTTTATCTGTTCAATCACCTTGTCCCAAGTGAGTTCGTTGAGAATTCGTTCGCGCCCTGCCTGTCCAAACCGCTGGCGTTTTGATTTGTCTGTGAGCAGGGTAACGAGTGCCGCTGCTAATTCTGCGACGTTTCGCTCCTCTACCAAAATCCCTGTTTCTCCATCTTTGACGATAATAGGAATGCCGGAGATATCGGAGGCGACGACGGGTTTTCCACACGCCATCGCCTCGAGAATGACATTCGGGCAACCGTCCACGTTGCCCTTCGGGTCAAAAACCGCAGGGAGTGTAAAGACATCGCAGAGATGGAAATAAGCAGGCACTTCAGAACGATTAATAGTGCCGGTGAACCTGATGTTTTTTGAAACGTTGAGTTCCTTCGCCACTGTTTTCAATCTACTCAGGTCAGTCCCATCACCACCGATGATGAGGGTAACATTCGGAACCTTTTCTTTTACCAGGGGGAGTGCTTGAATCAGGATGTCAAACCCTTTTTTTTAAACAACGCGTCCTAATGCGAAAATAATACCATCGTCTTCTAAAATTGAAAATCTCCTTCGGATTTCTATATGTTCTTGTGCCTTTAGTGGAACGGACAAAAATGCCTCGGGGTCTACGCCGTTAAGGATTAGACACCGCTTCGCCTCGGGAACACCCAGTGCTGCGAGTTCTGGCAGAAATGTGGGTGTCACGCTTGTCGTCATCTCGGTGTGTTTCAACACCCAAGTTGCTATCCATTTGAAGAGGCGATTCTGTTTGGCGATGAACATATCGGAACCTTGCATCGTAATGACTAAAGGTAATTTGTACACTTTACACAGGACTGCACCGATGAACCCGTTGGGTAAGAGCCAAAACGCGTGAATTAGGTCAAAGCGGTGCTTGCGATGCAATCGGAACAGGTGCAAGATGCCGGATAAGAACATGAACGGCGCGAGCAGATAGACATATTTTTTCAGTTCACAATCATTGACGAGTGTATTGGAGTATCCCAACCGCTGCAGCCGCCGTGGAAAAAAGTAGCGATACGTCTGTAGGTTCACGGTGTGGTCTGCTAAGGTACGCGCGAACCTCGGCGTATCGGGTGTGAGCACAGTGACATCAACCCCCTCTTTCTGAAGCGTCTCTGCTGTGGATTCAACAAAAGGTGCTGTTGTGTCATTGGGAAAACAGGGATATGTATGTGTAAGCAAACAAACTTTCATCCAATTCCCCTCCTATTGGACTCTGTAGATCCAGACGTGGTCAATGCCATTGAGGGCTATGCGTGCCTCCAGTTCGCCATTTAGTGTGCCTGTTTGTGGCACATATCCAATTTGTGAATCTCGAATATAAATGACTTCATAATTGATGGGGTCCCCTATTCCTCTATCAGTGTGGTGTGTGAAGCCCCGAAAATAGTGTTCCATAAACTGGGCGGATAATGGAGAAACGAGAATTCGCATGCGATGTGCATTTGGTTTCTTATTGAGATATTTTGCGGCGAGGTCTAAGCCGGAGGCTTCACCGACAGTAATAACTTGGGTGATGTCTGTTAGCTTCCAACAGAGATTATAGTAGGTACCGTAATAAGGGTGGAGTGCGAGGACAGGAAACACTTGAATAAAAAATAATCCGATACATATAATAACAACCAGAGCATTTTTGTATGAAGCCGTTTGCTCTGTTCTAAAGTGTATGTGGAGTGCATTATAACTCCATTTGAGTCCCTCCACAAATCCAATAGCCGCGAGGATTTCCAACATTGGAAAAGCGGGTAACAGGTACCGACTAAACTTTTTATTTGTTACTGAAAGGGAGAGCATGAAAAGAAAAACTCCGGCAGCGAGTATGAGTGCCATCTGAAACTGGTATGATGTCTCCTCGGAATATTTCCGCCGTTTCCAAAGTAGAAAACATCCGAGCAGCGCGAGGGGAAGCATCAATGGTGTGCTTTTGATAGTAAGCACGAAAGGATAGAAGAGCCAACCCGGGTCGTTAACGATTTTTCCTAAAAAAAAGTGTTCGACTTCATGCGGTGTGGTGACTGCCCAGTTAACTCTATCAAAGACGAGCCAGACACTTTGTGCTGCCCGTACACAGATGAGCACCAGTCCGGCAAATGCGGCAATGAGGAGTCCTATAGGACAGCGTTCCTTTTCCACCCCTCTGAATAGCAAAAAGGTAACTCCGAGAAGGCATAGGGTCAGTAGTCCGAAAATGGGTGTCCAGAAAAGGGGCCAGAGTGTGAGAACGGTAAGGACAGTGCAGTTGATGAAAGCAAGCATCTTTGCGATGTGTGTCCAAAAGCCACCAGTCTGTTTCTTCCGAAAGAGGACCAGACACAGCGGTACCAAGGGGAACAGAATCAGGGCGGAACTTTTGGAAAGTAATGCGAGTCCAAAGGTGACACCTGAAAGGCTGAGATAGCGGTGGTCCTGTCGGTTTTGGCAAGAGAGTAGAAATAGAAGTACCGTCAACAGAATAAAAATTGTGGCGAGTGCGTCTGTATGGACGCGGCGTGCCTGTGCCAAAAAGAGGGGTGAGGTAGCGAGGCACGCGAATCCAGCAAGTGCTATCCACTGTCCAAAGAGTTTATACAGTAAGAAACAGGCTATGCCGATACCTGACCAGACGACAACGCCGACGAACCACCGGGCGTGAGCGAGGTTTGGGATATCTATGCCTGGTTCTGTCCAAAAGGTACGAAGTCCCGCAAGCCACATCGTTGTTACACCGGGATGGTAGGCAACGAGGGTTTTGGAGAACTCACCTTGCTTGACAGCGGACATGAATTGCGCGCTTCGATTGAGCCAGCGCGCTTCGTCGCTACTCCAGTGTGCGTCTAAGGAGAGAAGACGGGGGACACCCATGATAAAAAAGAGGCATCCAATGATAATGATGAGCAATATTTTTCGCAGAATCAGCATACCTGACACCTACTTCTCCAAGGTTATAGGGAGATCCTTTTGTTCAATTGGGATATTGAAAATAGCGCGTTGCACTTGTATCCTGTACGTGCCATACGGCTGCAGGCGTTTGACAAGTGTGGCTTCTGGGATAAGTGCCTCATTCATAATTAATGGCACCTCAGTTACGGGAATGTCAGGAAAGACTTCAGAGATGTCGGGTGTACCGGTCCATTGCTGAGTCACTGTTTTGGGGAACCAGATGCCCGGTTCGTATCTCGCAAGCTGATAGGTGGTATGAGTCCTTCCGAGAAAAGGTCTCCTCTCAAAATTGCGGGTGCCGTCAGGGTTGAGTGTGAAGGTTTCGTGGATACCTCGCTCGTATGCTATCGTCCGTGTGGCGTGGTAGTCTTTCTGTGGATCTATCCAGATCTCGTATGTTGTGTTTGAGTCAAGCCTATCTTTGCCAGGACGGTATAAGCTAAGTTTGAGGTGAGGGATGCCGTGGATTTCGACGTTTTTTATATCAACAGTTTTGTAGCGGCGAAAGAATCTTTTTAGGCCCTCTGGTGGTAAGTTCCACCATTGCGGATTGAATCCGTCTTCTAAGAAGGTTGAAGGCATCTTCCGGGGCGGGTGTTGTTTCCACTCGCTACCGATTTTCTCCCAGACATACAGCGTTTTTTCTTTTACCAAATATTGATGATGAATGTCTGTCCACTCCGGAAGGGGGAATCTGCTACCGAGTTCCATTTTTTTACGTGCCTTGACATCATAAAATTGGTGTTCTTCATCAAATTTATAGGTGATTTGCCAGTGTCCCTGTTCTTCATAGTTCGGTTTTGTACCGAATGGAATTGGGGATTGTGTGACAGCATGAATCGTGATAGTGAATTCAACTTCGCCGCTTTTGAACTGGGACGCATACACATCAACTTCTGTCTTGAGTCGTTCCAGTAGTTGTGTTGCTTCTGCGTCCATTGCGGGGAGGTTCGTTAGCGGGGCACTGCTGATCTTCTGCTCTATAAATAAGAGCATTACTATGAACAGAACGGAGAGAAAAGGGAAACAAAATCTTTTTTTGGGGGAGGTAGAATTGAGACGCATTAGTTATTTTCCTCCGGAACTATAAAGGATTCTCGGGTACGGCGGTCATACACCCTCGCTCCTGGTGGTGGTTCAATTGTAAAGTGGTATGAGGGGATATGTTCGTTTAAGCGGACGTTTGTCATAGAAATGGATTGGGTCAAGATATCGGTTTCTACACCGGTTGTGGAGTCAATAGCGGTGATCACAGAGGACGCGGAGACAGGGAACCAGAGGTCAGGGGCGATTTCTTGAAAATCATACTCTTTTATGATACTTCCCATAGGTCCTTGAAATGTAAACCGTTCGGGGCGATAACTTTTCTCTGGATTCACCCACAACTCCGCAGTGCCATCTGCAACGGTGCCTGTTATGTAATAGTTTTGACTGCTGCTCTCGTCAATTTGAATATTTTCGATATTGAAGGAATCAATAACATCAACGAGAGACTCTGTGGTGCCTGTGAGGTTCCAGCCCCAGAAGCGAGGATCATCGACGGAGGGGTATGCAACGTCGGTGCGGCGTTCAAGGCGGAATCCGTTGTTGTCTTCGCGAAGTATTTCAAATGTTTCACCGTCATATGCGAATTCTGTTGTAGACTGACTTGTGTGCGGAGCATTGCCTGTTTCGCCGCCATTGTAATAAGTCATATCTTCGGTGATTGTGGATTTGAAGTCGTTATTAGAGAACTCAAAGGTGCCATATCGGGTGCCGTTGGGACCGCGAGGGGTACCGGGAAAATCGATGCTGGACGATTCTACCATGAACTCAATACTACCGCTTTCGACGAGACTATCGTAATAAGAAACACCTTCTCGGACAATTTGAAGCATTTCATCTTGCGTAAGTTCTGATGTATTTCCAGTCGCTTGTTGTCCGGTTTCTTCGCCGTTGTTTTCAGATTGACTTTGTTCTTCAAGGGTTTCAAGAAAGTCAATTGCCTGTCTCACTTCTTCGGTATCTTCTGGTGTTTCGGATATCGTGTCGGTTTCCTCTTTAGGTGCAGCAGGTGTCTTTACTGTCGCTTCAATATCTGGATGTGGTGCCGCGATGGGCATTTCAGGAGACTGTGTTGGTGCCCGTTGTGACACGTTAGTTACGAGTATGGTGTTGGTGCTGTCAAAGGTACGCCAATAGAGAAACGATGCCACTAATAAAATAACGATACAGATTACGGCGATGCCGACTTTGTTTTTCAACATTTGATTTCTCCTTTGGATCGAGGCGAGGTATATTGATCTACTGTTTGATTTTTCCGCACGCACGGAAAAGCTTTGACAACTTTATCATCACCTCGCCACAGTAGTCGTTTTGAAGGTTAGGCGAGTCGCCTCGCCTAACTCAGAATAAAACAGTTGGTCTCGATTTAGAAACTCTAACAGATGGTCACGGTAGGCTTGGTATTTACTTGCCACGTATATAGCAATTCTTTGGAACCAGCAAGAAAAGAAATGCAGCCCAATGATGTCCTGTACCATTGTCTGTACCCACACTCGCTATTACGCCAACCATAGTAACAATCCCGAGAGGAACTCTTTCCACCACATTTAGGATGTGATCCGCCATAGTCTCTGTAGCTCCCGGTATCATTTCTCTTACAGCCAGTAGATGGGCATCTGTGAGCATCGGGAACCATTGTCTGGCAGGTCCCAGCACCTTGTGTTGCGAGCATTTCTATTTCGCTAAGGGCTTGGAACGTGGTTTCGGTGTTGGACTCCACTTGTAGCAGAGTCAGTCCTGCTATGAGCGTGAGCAGGAGTATTGCGAAAACTGTTAATTTCATAACAAGATTCTCCTTTACTGAGCATTACACTCGGACGTTTTTCTTGTTTTTTTGCACACTGAACTGTGTACAAAAACCTTTCTATTTAACAACAATACCGAACACTGGCACTTTAATAAGGCGATTTTTCGGGTGGTTTGTGTGTATCCGCACCTCGCCTTTTAGGATGCCTGTCGGTAGCCGCGGTGGCAACGTTAGCTGCAACTCATAATGATTTTCGTCTATGAGTGAGTGCGCCTGAACGGTGCCGACATCGGTTTCTACCTTTTCAATCTGGATGTTGGTATCGCTCTGGTTACGAAGTACCACCGCTTTTGTATTTCCTTCGGCAGCTTTGATGCGTCCGAAGAAAAATCGGTTGGGGGTCAGTGTATATCGCTGGTTTACTTTCCCTGAAATTGGTAAGATAAGTGTCTTTGTTTCTCCGCTATCTTCAACGTAATGCACGGTGAGGGTTTCGTTAATCATTACGTCTCTCGGCAGCTGTTCCTTTTCAAAATAGAGTTCTATGTTTGCCCTGCGCCACGGAGGAATGATGGTGTTGCTGCGGAGAACAGGCTGAATCCATTTCTGTGAACCCTCAATTCTCTGAATCTTCACCGCGATCTCGTTGAGGTTTTGGAGATCAACAATTTTTTTGAGAGTGGAAGTACCCGTCCCACTGAGCGATAGAGTTTCAGGAGTAAAGACGAGGGAAAATTCGCGAATGAGCCCCAAAGAGATAAAGATGTAAGGGCGTTTGGGGGTATCTGTCTGAATCTGAATTGTGGTGAAAAGAGAACGGTTCATGGCTTGCGCGTCCCAGTTGACATCTAAAGTGGTAATACCGCCCGCTGGAATAACGTCTGTCTGTCGTTTGGCGACGGCACAGTTGCAATCGGCAGCGATGTTGAGGATTTTTAGAGGGGCATTGCTACGGTTTTGGAGCTGTACTGATATCTGGTATTCTCCTGCTTTCCCCTTTCCGAAGTCGTGTAGCATGGGGGTAGCAGATAAAGCGGAGTGCCATCGCCGTTGCTGCTTTTGTGAGAGGGTGAGGGTTTTACCAGTCCAGAACTCCAGGAAGCGATCGCGTGAGACAACAGTGGCTGTATTATATAAGGTGTTGTGGGGCGTGTCAAAGAGGCGCACCCATTTGGGAGTGGCGTGCTCAACGACGACAAAGTGCCCGACAGCACCATCAGCAGCCGATGGGTCCTTAGCAAATGTGGTTTTGAGATGGGCGATGACAGGGGTGTCAAATGTCTGCATTTGTGTGTATGTCAGTTTTACGCCTTGCAACTCAAGCCCTATTTCTTTGGCACAATCAATGAGTTCTGCAAAACTCGCCACGCGATTGCCTTCCTGTTTTTCTTTGAGGACAGTGTCAGTTTTATCAAGGGATACCTCAATACCCAAGATTGTGGCGAGGTGGTAGAGGCTGGTAGCACCACAAGCATGCTTTTCGTCTACGGCGAAAGACAGTTGTAGCGTAAACAAGGCGATAAGTAAGATGCTGACAAAAAGTTTCATGATTTCACCTCTGTTTCGGGGTTCTTCGGACCACCACCAAAAGGTGATGGTGAAAGATTAATATATTTCTGTTCACCGTCTTTACCGATGTAACTCACCTTACGTGCCTCAATACGTGTAATCGTGAATTCTTCTAAGAATGTGTCGCCTGTTTTAACGATGAGCCTTCGGTATTTTGGGTGGTTACTTTGCAAAACGGCGGTATTCTTCGCAGAATCCGCATATACCATTGTTCCGACGAGTTCAAGTTTAAGTGTCCATTCGTATTTGCGATAGCCAAGCGGACGGAAGAGATTATTGTTTACGATGGTCTGGCAATAAGGCGGCAGTTTCACAAAAGTGCGGCGGGGCATCCTTCGGATTACTTTGCGCTTCGGTGCGGGTTTGTTGAGCTTTTGATAAAGCTGCTGCCGCAGCCGTTCTTGAAGATACGGATCTGCCTTGAGTTCTATAAGCGTGGCACCCTCTTTTTCGAGCAATTCTTGTATTAATTTTGGCGGTGTCTCATCGCTATTTCCAAAGGTCGCACCACTGATGGAAATTCCCAAAGCACACAGAAAACTGAGGATTCTTAAAAATAGATTCATCGGTGCTTCTCCAGTGTATGGACAATTTTTGGGAAATACACGTTTAAGTCAAACTTCGGACTATTCTCCACAGTATGGCAGACAAGACACGTTGTCTCTGTCACTTTACCATAACCTATGTCAGTTACCTTTGAAACCTCGTTTTGTTGTTGTTTTACATGTGTACTGCCAGCACCGTGGCAATTTTCACATCCTACGTCAAGGTGATTTGGTGTTTCTTCAACGGAAAGAAAACCGGTGGAGAACCCAAACCCGACGGTATGACAAGTTAGACAATCCGGATCGGTTTCATGTCCTGCGACCTCCAAGGTATGATATGCGTGTGCATGTTTGGTTGCCTTCCACGATGTCCACTCAGTTATATGACACGTTTTGCAAGTGGCAGTCCCGACAAACTGTGGACCTGTTTTCTGTTGTGTCCGAGGCACTGACGCTGCGGAATTTTCATCCGTTATCATTTGTTGATACAGTGCTAATAAGTCTATCATCCGCTGCGAATCAGGAATCTGTTCGTCTAACAGATGCTGTTGTGAGTCCTTAACAACTGGATGTCCGGTGATGTCCGAATGAACCTTCACACTATAGATAGATTTTCCTTTAGTCCCTGTGTTCACGAACTGATGATCAGATGCTGACAACGGTAACCCCTCGGTGTTGTCATTGCTGACTACTATAATACTTAACCTCGGCAAATTGTTTCGCAGTTTTGATGCCTCAATGGACGTTCCATTAAAAAGACAGACAATAATGTCAGCATTCTCAGTTAGTTCGGGTATTAGAGTATCCAAAATAGTGGTGGGCTCCAGAATCCGCAAATCGGTGTTCTTAGCATAGACTGCGTAACTTGGCGAAATAAGCCCAACAATGGCGATTTCAACGGCATCATCTGGCAATTGCACTGTGTGCAAAAGGTAAGGTATAAACGCCGGAGAAGTTCCTTGATAAAGGTTCGCACTTATTAACGGAAGTCGGTTCCGTTCTGAAAGAGCAGTGAGCTGCGCTGTGCCGAGTTCGAGATCACGCTCTCCGATATTATAGGCGACGTATCCCATATCTGCTAAAGCGAAAAAACCTATGTCTGCTTTGATTTCAGATTGTGGTAAGGCATCTTGTATTAGATTACCATTGGCAATAGGCACGATTGTGTTTCCATGCGCGCGAAGCTGCTGTAGAAAACTATCTCGCCTCGCGATACCTCCAAGTTGTCCTTCAGCACATCCACACGGTTCAAGGTAGCCTAATTCCTGACCGCTGATCACCAAGGTAAAGTCAGGAGGAGGTTCTGTTGTTGCTGGACGCATTGATGTTGAACTCAGTGCCAACAGCGAGAAATATCCAATCACGGCAAAAATCGGTAAAATAAAGAATACTTTTTTCAACAAGGTCACCTCACACCCTATTTTAATCTATTTCAATTTCGCATTAGGCGTTCCATAATTAACCCATAGCTAGCAAGTTTCGTGCCAATGTGAGAAACCGCACTGTTACGGGATAGAGCCGTTTTACAATAGGGTAAAATTTACCGAATAGGGTAATTTTTACCTGTAGAATTGGGTAAAATTTACCGATCGGTGTGTGAAGTTACAAGAGGGCTGAATTCGGTTGGTAAGAAGATTTCTATATATTCTTAATGTTGAAAAATCAAGTATATTCTTAATGTTGAAAGATCAAGATCGCATCTGAAATTGCGCGTCCTTGTTGTCTCGGCATCGGACGAACCCGACGATTCCCACGAGCAGACCTCGTATTCCGCCCTGCTCGCACCTTTTCTGGTGTTGGTCTGCCACGTGAAACCCGTTGCGGTTGATCTCCTTCTGGTTTCGGTTTGCCACGCGAGATCTGTTGTGCTTTATCCCCAGGACGAGGCTTGGTGGAGTCCTCCTGCTTGACACTCACGATCTCGTCCCGAATTACTAACATTGATGAACCACCGCCATCAAGATTAAGCGCATCCGTTGCACCCCATTCCAGAAAGAGTTCGGCAAGCCGCGGTAGCATAACACCGCGTCGAACACCTGCTCCTGCTGCCGTTATTGTCACGAAAAGGAGCGTGCCATCTGCCTTTTTACCGACTGCCGTGCGCGGGTGCCAAAAACTGTGAAAGGCTTGGTCAAACCCTTCACGCTCGTAGGATGCCGTTGAAGGCGCGAACCCATCCTGCAATAGCAACGGACCGCCGCCGATAATATGTGTAAAACTTGCCCATAAATCGCTGTCCCCAACGCGTTCAGGGATGATTGTCTCACGAATCTGAACTGAATCACCTTCTGCTGTATGTGATAAGAGTTCACCGCGCTTCCTACCGCTTGCAGAGAGGACATAACCATCTGCAGGGATACGCGAACTGCCCTGTCTATTGTTTATGCCGGTCACTTCATCATTTCTCACAACGACTTCTGCGCCATCCGGCATTGTCAAGGTCACTACGTGAAAATGCGGACGATAAATGACTAATTCATTTCTGCCACGGTTTCGATTCATGCCGTCAATTGGCAATGTGTTTCCATCCGGTAAGACGAGTTCCTGTCGTAGAGCAATCCTGTCAATGTACGCTTCGATTTTTCCGTCAATAGTTCGGAGTCCGATCACTGCTCTGCCTTGTTCCGGTTCGCTGACCCATTCTCCATCAATTTTCAGCGCGCCGACAGACTCTCCACGGAACGTGCCTGACATCTCAAAGAAACCACCATTTATCGCTGCGAGTGCCTTGTGTCGCCGCGCAAGCGATACCAACGATTCTGTGCCGATACCCGCACTCAACGCTCGGTATGGACGGATGTCTACCGCGTCTGGTGATACGGCAAGAATATTCGTCAGCACACCGTTGTCTTGTATCTGTCGGTGTACAATTCCTCGCGCAACGGATTTTGTCACATCCGTCCGTTCGGGATCCGCAAAAGAACGGAAATAATCGGTTATTTTGCTGAACTGGACTGTCTGTCCCAACCGAATACCGATACCGAAGATCAGCAGAAAACCAATTATTGTCCATGTGCGCGGATAGCGTCTGATGAAACGGAAGCATCGCCGTCCTAAGTAAGTAATATCAAACATCTTTTTAACTATTGGGTTTCTGAGCTGCCCTCCGCTACGCTTACGGGCAGGTTTTTGATTAATTTGAAATGGAGTTAGAGAATTTGCCCTTTTTTACTTATAGTTCCGGACAATTATATCCCAACCATTCTCAAAAGTTTCAAAACCCATAGCACGTAACGAAGTGGAGTGCGGATTTAAGGAACGCACGCTAAAGTCTAAACGCACGAAGTTTAACCGCAAGGTAAATTAAAAATCCGTTTCTCCCATTCATCGCATGTCGCGTGGGTACGCCGTACGGAGGCACCGATATAATTCGTTGGATCGCGTAGTGCTTCGCGCTGCGGTTCTGTCAACTTGTCGAGGAATGGACGGAACGTCTCATCTTCCCACAGCAACGTTGTCAGACTCTTTCCGGTTTGATGTACTTGTCCGATTAACTTCCGAGTATGATCATAGGCATCGGGAAATCCGTAATACGCCATCAGTAAGTAGATAGGCTCTGCAATCGTATCCTCTGCGCTCAACGCGAGGTTGCGCTGCATGTTATCCGCCTTCACATCCATCTCCTCCAATGCGCGCCGAAGCCGATAGATCGAATAATCGAACGCCGTGAACAGTTCCGTCAGGAAACGGCTTGATGCCGAATTCGTCAGATCGCGTTGATGTTCTAAAATGCTGTCCATGAAAACAGTCTGCATACGTGGCACGAACGCCTTCCACAGGCTTTTGATATTCTCATACGTCTCTGGGTTCACTTTGTGGGGCATTGTCGATGAACCGACCAGTTGCGGATTGTATTTCCTGCCGACCTCTGCGATTTCGGTGCGGTAGAGGTGGCGCATATCGTCTGCGAAGTTCGCAAGCACGGTGTACGCCGCCGTAATCTGATATGCCAGATCAGAGATGAATTCCGGTTCTACACACTGTGTTGACGTGTGCGTATCGGACGGCTTCAAACCGAGCAGTTCGAGAAAATCCGCCTCAATCTGTTCGGGGTGTTCGTGAATCAGCGTAAGTCCATTGAATGCGCCGACTGCCCCTGAGAATTGCCCACGGAGGTTTTGCCCTGCTTTATGAATCTCTTCTATTCGGGTGCCGAGACGACTGATGTAAAGTGCCAGTGAATAGCCAAAGGTTGTCGGTTCTGCGTGTTGACCGTGTGTCCTGCCGATTTGTACCGTGTCCGCATGCTCGCGCGCCATTGCAATGAGTTGCTGCTCCAAAGCAACCAGATCGGGAATAATGACGTTTTCTGTGAGTGCTTTGAACCGTAAAGCGGTGGCGGTATCCAGAATGTCCGCAGAAGTGGCGAACAGATGGACATACGGGCGTGCTTCGGGACTAATCTTTCGCCGAATTACATTGACGAGCGAACGGATGTTATGTCGAATGCGAGACTGTTCTTCGTAGACCTCTTCCGCTGTTACGAGGTCCACCGCTGCTTCCACCTCATCGGCGATAGCAGAATCGCAGACACCGTAGTTTGCCAAGGTGCGTACCAGTGCCGCCTCCACCTTTGCCTGGGACGTGACGTAACCTGCCTCAGAGACATAGGGCAGCAACCGTTTCATAAAGTCTGGATCACTGCCGTAGTATCTAAAGTCCAGTGGACTGACGGCTTCGTAAAGTTCCATAAAATATCTTCTCCGTTAGAGTGGAGAGAGCTCCACTCCTTCATCTTGTTTTGTTTTCAATTATATATGTCATTTAGCGGAATGTAAAGCGTTTTGTTTTCTTGTAGTGGTGGTCTCCGAATTTCTGCTTTATGATGGTAAACATTTAAGTCGAACTCACGTTGAATTACATACTTGATTGGATTCAAACTGCGCACCTCCTTCATAGTAGACTTTTAAAGGGGACACGAATGAAACATAGCAAAACTATCAACGCATTTTTTTACCTCGCCTGTCTTATAAGTCTGTCGTTCTTTCTCAGCTGCGGAGATACAGAGGACACAGAGGAGACAATTGACTCTATTTTCAATCCTTTCCTTGACGAACCCGATGAACAATGGCTACAGTTGGAAGACGAAGATTGGGAAAAATTGAAAGATGAGAATTGGGTAAGGTTGACGGACGAAGAAGTTAAGGAGCTCATGACCCTTGATATTCCACAAGACTGGGGCTTTAATACGGAAGCTCGCGTATCCCAAAAGTATCACCACGCCACTCTCTTCCAAAGGTTCGGAGACATCCCACAGGTGCGCTTCATCGTTGAGTTTGAGCGGATGGAGATAAGTGGGATTGTAACACTTGCGCTTGCTAAGCAAATCGCTGCTCATGCTGAAGCAACATATTTTATCACTCCAAATGCTGTCACTCGCCGTTCGCTTGAAGAGACCAGAAACCTGCTAAGACGTGTAGAAGAACAGGAAGCACTTCGTTTATTGGATCAGTTGAGAATAGAAGATCCTGAGGCTTGGCTAAAAGGCATGCGTGCTGTGCTCATTGAAAGGCATGGAGACATCCGAGAGGTGGACACCAGTATCGATTTTTTTCGGAAATTGGAATTGGGGTTACCAAGAACAAACCGTGACTGCAACACTTATATTAAGGTACACGAAACGCTCTTCAGTCGTTCTGAGAATTTTTTCCCTTATGCATTCTATGCTATGCTTGAAGCTGTGAATCAGATAGGACGTTTGGGGTCGCTCCGCAGGCTTGAAAAATATCGAGAGGCAAGAGAAAAGGGCATTTCGTTCTATGATATAGACTGGGATGATGAGTAGCACGCAATTTTTGAGTTGAACCAATTTAGAATCCAAGATGGCACCTACCAGTTACTTATATAATCAGGGTGAATCCAAGAAGCGCGCCTACCTGTAGAGGTCTACAAGTCTTTATATTCACTACAACCCATTTCACTCGGAAGTGTCAGATGACGGGGTCGCTTCGGTATCCTGCTGAGATGGCGCGCTTTTTGCACAACGAAATCCGAGCCAACTGTTTGTGTTTGTAGGTGTATCATCGCCGCGACTTGCCGCATGCGCAGGTCGAGGCGTATTCCAAGAACCGCCGCGTGACACGCGCTCCGTTTGAACGCTCATGAAGTTTTCCATCAATGCTTTAGTATCGGGAACACCAGCGATCGGATTTTTCTTCGGAGAATTTTTATAAAAGTTTTTGTCAAACTGATCCAAGCAGTGTTCCCATACGTTCCCACCCATGTCGTGCAGACCGTATCCGTTCGGTAAATAACTGCCGACAGGCGAGGTATTTCGTCCATAATACCCGTAGTTTGCTTTACCTGGGTCCCGAGAATCTCCCCATACATAGCGTTCACCTGCTGTGCCACCGCGTGCCGCTTTCTCCCATTCCGCCTCTGTGGGAAGCCGCTTGCCTTTCCACTTTGCATAAGCCATCGCTGCGTACCAGCTCACATAGACGACAGGGTGATTGGCTTTTCCATCGGGATAGTCGTTCTCAGTCCAATGTTTTAAGTAGTTACCGTTATGGTATTCGCTGGGGATATTTTTTTTGCTCCACTCTGGGTTGGCATCAACGAACGCCTTGAATTGGGCATTTGTTACCTCATAAGGATCAATATAAAACGCGTCAAGATAGACGGTGTGTATAGGTGTCGCGTACATGCATTCCTTGCTACCCATCTGAAACTCGCCTGCAGGAATTTTCACCATTTCGGTAGCAGCTTTTTCCAATTCCTGTGCCGATAAAGTGCCGTGCCCTAAACATTGCATCGCTCGCGTGAAGTCTATTTCCGCTGCTTCACGTTGTCCAAGTCTCTCTTTTGTTTTCCCACGATTCTCATAGGCTTCGGTGAAATCAGATTTGTATTCTATGGCTGTATTAAAATTTTCTATTGCGTTGTTATACTCACCAAGCACCTTTTTTGTAACACCACGAGTGTAATAGGCGAAAGCGTTATCTGGTTTTAGTTGAAGTGCTTTATCACTGTCCGCGATCGCTGCGTAATAGTGTTTCTGTGCTTCAGCGGCTTTTCGTCGTTCCATTTTTAGTTGCCCGAGAAGGTACTTCGTCCATCCGCGTCCATTGTAATTTGAGCTATCGTTCGGGTCTAACGTAATGGCTTTAATGTAGTCTTTTATCGCCGCTTGATACTGTTTTTGGGCTTTGCTAAATTCTCCTTGTTTCATGTTCAATTGTCCAAGAAAGTGCTTCACCTGTCCGCGCCCGTTGTAATTCGTATTATCGTCTGAATCTAACTTGATGGCTGTGGTATAATCTTCTATCGCCGCTTGATACTGTTTTTGGGCTTCTGTTGTATTTCCTTGCTTGGCTTCATATTTACCATAGAGGGACCGCGCATATCCGCGCTCGTAGTAGTTTTCATCATCTTCAGAATCTAATTTGATGGCTTTGGTGTGGCTCCTTATCGCTGCTTGATGCTGTCTCCGAGCTTTAGCGATGTTCCTCTCGTATTTACCTATAGCTTCAGCGTAGTAGGACATTACATACCCGCGCACCCTGTAGGTGTAAGCAAACTCTGGATCCAATTTAACGGATTTATTGAGTTCAAATATCGCCCCTCTATCGTCATTGTCAAAAAATTTGTGTTGTCCTCGAGCGTAATAGGTATAGGCACGTATACGTTTTTGCTTATACCACTTCGTCAACGGTTCAATTTGGTCGGATTGAGAGAGCAGTGTTTTAAGCGCGTCTGAAGGGACAGCGTAACTGTAGAAATCACTCACGCGGGAACTGATGCCGATGACTTCGCCTCTATCGTTTAGGATAGGACCGCCGCTGTTCCCTTTGACAGTGTCTGCTGTTGTTTGTATCCATATATCTTTATATCGGTTGTTCCATACGATTCCCTCCGTTAGTTTGTATTCTCCACCGCCGGGATAGCCTATGGCGTAAACAGTCTCACCTTTCGTAACGGTGCCACTATTACCGAGAGGGAGCGGTACACCTTCGCCTGCGATTTTTAAAATGACGAGATCGTTTTCTATATCAAATGCAGCGACCCCTTCAACAGCCCAGATTGTTTCATTGTCGCTGAGTTTTACGAAGATAACACCGGGACTTGAAACAACGTGCATGTTCGTCACAATCTTATCAGGCTCCACAAAAAAACCACTCCCTGCCCCGATGCTCCACCAATTTATACTTTTGGGCAGACTACCACTTGTAATACGGACTACAGAAGCTTTTCCTTTCTCGGTTGCGATGTCTGCCGTCAGCGTTGGAAGTTTTTCCGAAAGGTTTTGCTGGGGTGTCCGCGCCCCTAAAAGGAAAATCACTAAAGCGAAAAGACAGAATAAACATTTTTTGTTATATTTCATGGGTGATATATCTCCGACCTCATTAGAAAATTTCAGCATCCGCTGAAAAATTTGATTTGTTCTAATACCTCTCGATATGCAAGGTTTCCTAACCTTGCCGGTCCATTTGGATATTTGCTGGTTTCCGTGTTTCACTGTAGGTTATACACCTTTTGTTTCACTGGGATTCGGGAATCTTCGGTAAAAATTCTCTTATATCGGTTATGCCCTGAATCTCGCGCTTTGTGAAGAAATATTTGACATCCCCCGTGGAATATGGTATCATAATTAGCAAGTACACGTTCTAAAACAAGTCTTCGCTAAGTCTGACGAGGCTTACGTAGCATTTACAACGACCTCATACACCGTTCAAACCATATAATGGACAGAAAATCGCTTACCACACTGACATCGCAAGATAAGGAATTTGTGCGCTACAACACCCCAAATCAAGACTGCCTTCGTGCTGTCACGGGTTTGCGCGCCATATCCATTATTATTATTATTGCTATTCGTCGTGCTGTGGTGGGTTAATCACGAACAGATAAGAAATTTCTATTACAACGCCCATCACTGAACAGACGATTTCAGTGAGGGTGTTTTTTTTTTAGAGTTTTCAGTTATCGGTTATTGGTTTTCAGTTAAAGAGTCACTCTGTCATTGCCGAATTAAATTTTTGACTTCACACTGAACACACAATTTAAGTTAGGATCATGAGGGAATTTCGTATGTTTGGAGAAGTATCATCTCAATTCACGTTTGCTGAAAAGGAAAAACAGATCTTAGAGTTCTGGCGTGAAAATGACATCTTTCAGAAGAGTATGGAGATGTATAAAGACGCACCGTCGTTCGTTTTTCTGGAGGGACCGCCGTTTGCGAATGCACCTCCCGGTGTGCATCACGTCCTGGCACGCGTCATGAAAGATGCCGTCTGTCGCTACAAGACTATGACGGGGCATTACGTCCACCGTAAAGCGGGCTGGGATACGCACGGACTTCCGGTTGAATATCAGGTTGAAAAGCAGCTCAACATTACAAACAAAGCAGAACTGGAAGCCTACGGCGTTCAAAACTTTATCGAAAAGTGTAAGGAAAACGTCTTCCAATACGAGCGGGATTGGCGGCAGATGACGGAACGCATCGGATTCTGGGTCAACTTAGATGATGCCTATATCACGTTGTCCAACGATTACATTGAAAGTGTCTGGTGGGTGCTCCGACAAGCGTGGGACAAGGAACTGCTCTATCAAGGACATAAGGTGCAGCCGTATTGCTATCGGTGCGGTACAACCTTAGCAAGCCACGAAGTCGCGCTCGGTTACCAAGAGGTTGCCGATCCGTCTATCTTTGTCCGCTTCCGGCTGAAACACAAGGAGAATGCTTACCTGCTCGTCTGGACGACGACACCATGGACCTTACCTTCTAACGTGGCTGTTGCTGTGGGTGAGGATTACGATTACGTTGCCGTTGAAGAAGGTAACGGACAGCACCTCATCCTCGCAAAGGAATGCATACCGAGCTTATTCGGCGATGAATCTCCGCAGGTTGTCGAAAACTATAAGGGGAGCGACCTCCAAGCGTGGGAATACGAACCCTTGTTTGATAGCGGGCAGCATCGGGAAAAATCACACTACATTGTCACTGGTGATTTTGTAACGACGACAGAGGGAAGCGGTTTGGTTCACATCGCCCCCGCCTTCGGACAAGATGACTACGAGATCGGGCAAAAATACAACCTGCCGCTCGTGCAACTGGTAGGTCCCGATGGCAAATTTGTTTCAGCGGTGAAAGAGCCGTGGGCAGGCGAATACGTCAAGGATGCTGATCCGAAAATCATCGAAAACTTGGATGGACGTGGACTGTTGTTCAAGGCTGCCGAATATACGCACCAATATCCGTTCTGTTGGCGGTGCGATACCCCGTTGCTCTATTACGCACGCGAATCGTGGTTTATCCGAACGACCGCCATCCGAGAACAGATGCACCAGAATAATCAGCAAATCAACTGGTACCCGGAGCATATTAAAAACGGACGCTTCGGCAATTGGCTGGAAAATAATATTGACTGGGGATTGAGCCGTGAACGTTATTGGGGAACACCCTTGCCGGTCTGGGTGTGTGACGACTGCGGGCATCAGCATTGTGTCGGAAGTATCGCCGAATTGAAAGAACTCGGTACGGATGTGCCGGATGATATTGAACTCCACCGTCCTTATGTGGACGACGTTGCTCTCGTCTGCAGCGAATGTAGCGGCACGATGTATCGTGTGGAAGACGTAATTGATTGCTGGTTTGACTCCGGTTGTGCGCACACAGCACAGTGGCACTACCCCTTTGAAAACAAGGAGATGTTGGAGCAGGCGTATCCGGCAGATTTCATCTCTGAAGCCATCGATCAGACACGAGGATGGTTCTATAGCCTCTTGGCAACCGGCACACTTCTCTATGATAAACCGGCTTACAAAAACTGCCTCTGCCTTGAACTCATTATGGGACCCGACGGTCAGAAGATGAGTAAGAGTCGGGGGAATACGGTGGATCCGTGGACAATTCTCAACAAGCAAGGTGCGGATGCGATGCGCTGGTATATGTTCACCGCAACTACACCGTGGACACCACGCGCTTTCACACTTGACGGCATTGACGAGGCGTTGAAAAAGTTCATGGGGACTCTCCAGAACGTTTATAGTTTCTTCGTTATGTATGCCAATTTAGAGCAGGTCGATGTCTTGCAAGATGTACCGCCTGTCTCGGAACGTTCCACAGTGGACAAATGGATCCTGTCGCGTCTCCACACCCTCATTGACAATGTGCGCGATGAGATGGAAAATTACCATCTCACGAATGCCCCACGTGCCATCGAGGCGTTTGTGGACGACCTCAGCAACTGGTACGTCCGTCGTTCCCGCGACCGCTTCTGGGGCGCGGAAGCCGGACCCGACAAGCATGCCGCTTATGCCACGCTTTATGAAGTGCTTGTAACCATTGCGAAACTCTCCGCGCCTTTCGTTCCATTTTTGGCGGACGAACTCTATCGCAATTTGGTATGTTCGCTGGATGTCGAGGCACCCCTGAGTGTTCATCTTGCGGAATATCCGGTTGCGGATGCCGCGCTCAGAGATGTTCAGTTGGAAACCGATATGGCTTTCACTCGCGATGTGATCAGCATGGGACACGCTGCACGCAACCGTTCCGGCATCAAGACGCGCCAACCCCTTGCGGAGCTTACGCTTGGTGGACTCTCCGAGGCAGAGAAAGCAACCGTTGAGCGTTTAGCGGAGCTCGTCCACGATGAACTCAATGTCAAAACGATCGGATTCACAGAGGACTTGGACGCTTTCGCGCAGGTGACGCTCAAACCCAACTTCAAGGTATTGGGACCCAAGTACGGTAAGGGCGTACAAGCCATCGCTAAAACACTCGCTGCTGGAGATGCAATAGCACTGAAGGCGGAGTTGGAAGCCGCTGGAAGCTTACAGGTTGAGGCATCGGGAGAGACGTATACCCTTGGGCAATCTGACGTTGAGGTCCAGACACAGAATCGGGAGGGGTTCTTTGTAGAGATGGATGCAAAGAAATTCGTTGCTTTGTCGACGGAATTGACGCACGAATTGACGCTTGAAGGCTTGGCGCGCGAGTTCGTCAATAAGATTCAGAATATGCGGAAGGAGGCTGATTTTAACGTCTCCGATCGGATCAAACTCAGCCTTGACACGACATCCCCACTTTTAGACGAGGCGTTTCAGGCGCATCAAGACTACATCCTCCGTGAAACGCTCACAACAGCGGTTGTAGACACGCCGGGTGAAAATGCCTTCATCCTCGCACAGAAACTCAACGGAGAACCCGCCACCTTGAGTGTTGAGCAGGTCTGAATTTTTGAAGTATCAGTCTAACCAGACCCGCGAGGTATTATTTGATATTCTTTGCTGTGCAGCTGAGTGTTGTGAAGTGGGAAAATGCTACTATATGCAAGTGGACTTGACAAATAGTTCTACCATAAGCAAGTAGACTTGACATATGGTAGAACTACATGGTGAAAACTTTGTTGTAGCCCACGATGTGGATCGCTCTTTCACAGACAATTACAACGGCATCCAGGTTAAGTTTGTTAATTTGGACGAATTGGTTGCTGAAGTACACCTTCCCAAAACATAAAAAACTTGCCTTAAAACCGAATTTTTGCTATAGTAAGGTTTAAAATAGGTATCTTTAAAACTTATCTCATAAACTGATTTCTGTGGCGGGGTCTCCGCGCCTCAGCCCCTTCTAAGTCCCAGTTATAATAATGAAAGGAGATTCCGGTCATGCAAGATTTTTCTTATGTTTCCGCGCAAACGGTGCCGGAAGCCGTTGCTCTACTTGATGAAAAGGGAGAAAAGGCTCGCATTTTGGCGGGTGGGACCGACCTCATCGTTCAAGTCCGGGAAGCACGCCGAGACGTTGACTTGATGATTGATGTCAAATCCATTCCAGAGGTGAACGTCTTAAATTACGATGCTAACGTCGGCTTGACGCTCGGTGCCGCAGTCGAGTGTTATAAGATTTACGCCGTTGATGCTATTTGCGATGCTTATCCCGGTTTAGTCGATGCGACCAAAATTATCGGTGGCACCGCGATCCAAGGACGCGCTGGCGTTGGTGGTAATTTGTGTAATGCTTCACCCGCTGCGGATTGCATACCACCACTGATTGTGCTAAGTGCTACCTGTGTCATTGCCGGTCCAAACGGCGAACGCGAATTACCTGTTGAACAATTCTGTACAGCTCCGGGGCAGACTGCTCTCGAAAAGGGTGAGATGCTTGTCTCTCTGAAGATACCAGCACCTGCAAGCAACTCGAGTTCCTTCTATCTCCGGTTTATCCCGCGCAATGAGATGGATATCGCTGTCGTTGGTGCCGGAGCATCTGTAACACTTGATGCTGCAAAACGGACAATCGTTTCTGCCCGTATTGCACTCGCTGCTGTCGCGCCCACGCCGCTCTTTGCAGAAGAAGCAAGTGCGCTGCTTGTAGGTCGCGAGGTCTCTGATGAAGCAATCGACGAAGCCGCACAAGCTGCACAAGCGATCGCTCGTCCGATTAGTGATATGCGTGGTACTGCGGAGCAGCGAACTCATCTCGTCGGTGTGCTGACTCGGCGTGCACTCAACGGCGCAATCCAAAGAGTTTGAAACACAGCATAAATTTTGTTGATTTTTTAACGGCAATCCTTTTTGGAAAACGGACAAAACGGAACGAAACCCGAATCGTAAAAAGCGTGAAAGGAACTATACTATGGCGAGAAAATCGCACGTTCAAACCACTATCAATGGTGAAACGGTGGAATTTCTCTGCGAATCCCGTCAAAGCCTACTCGAAGTCCTCAGAGATGAACTCCATCTTACGGGTGCTAAAGAGGGATGCAACAACGGAAATTGTGGGGCTTGCAGTGTCATCCTTGATGGCAGACTTGTCAATTCATGCCTGGTCCTCGGTGTAGAGACTGAAGGTAAATCTGTGGAAACCATAGAAGGTCTCGCGGAGCCTGACAAGCTGCACCCGATCCAAGATGCGTTCTTGGAAAACGCCGCGCTCCAGTGCGGTATTTGCACACCCGGCTTTATTATGAGTGCTAAAGCACTACTGGATAGCAATCCGAATCCAACTGAACATGAAATTCGGTACTGGTTGGCGGGTAACCTGTGTCGCTGTACCGGCTATGATAAAATTGTCAAAGCAGTGATGGATGTCGCTAAGGAAACCTCTGCTTAACTTCACACAAACCGAGTTTCATGAATCGGAGGTATATGCGTAATGGCAACCGAAAAGAAAGAATATAAAGTTATCGGGACCCGGCCCATCCGCCATGACGGTGTTGACAAAGTCACCGGTCGTGCACTTTACGGGGCAGATTTTCAAATGGCTGGACTCCTACACGGTAGAGTCCTTCGAAGCCCACACGCCCATGCGCGGATTATATCGATTGATACCAGCCGTGCCGAAGCCTATCCCGGGGTTAAAGGCGTTGTTACCGCGAAAGACTTGCCTGATGCTGGGGACAAAGTCGCGGATCTCGGCGAAGGTGCTGTTAATCTCAAACATCTCTGCGATAACATCTTGGCAAGCGATAAAGTGTTGTACAAAGGGCACGCCGTTGCCGCTGTTGCTGCGACGAGTCCACACATCGCAGAAGAGGCTTGCACACTTATTGATGTCGAATACGAGGTGCTCCCACCTGTCTTAGAGGTGCGTCAAGCAATGGAGCCGGATGCACCGCTCCTGCACGAACACTTGAAAACCACCTCAATGGGCGAGACGGCTGATGAACCGAGCAACGTTGCAAGTCATATCCAGCATCAGTTGGGTGACCCTGAAAAGGGATTCGCCGAAGCGGATATCATTGTTGAGCGTGATTTCGTTACAGGTACCGTCCATCAAGGCTATATTGAACCGCACAACGCCACAGCACATTTCAACCAAGATGGTCAACTGACCATTTGGTGTAGCACGCAAGGTGCGTTTACGGTTCGTGAGCAGGTTGCTGAAATTCTCCAATACCCCATTTCCAAAATTAAAGTCGTTCCGATGGAAATTGGTGGCGGTTTTGGTGGTAAGATTAGTGTTTACATTAAACCTGTCGCTGCATTGTTGGCAAAGAAAACAGGTAAGCCTGTCAAGGTGCTCATGAACCGTGCTGATGTATTTGAAGGCACGGGACCGACACCTGCTTCCTACATTCGCGTCAAGATGGGTGCGACGAATGACGGTAAGATAACAGCCGCTGAGGCGTATCTCGCTTTTGAAGCGGGTGCCTACCCCGGTTCCCCCGTTGGACCTGGCGCGATGTGTATCTTTGCACCCTACAGCATTGAAAACCTCATCATTGACGGCTACGATGTGGTTGTCAATAAACCGAAAACCGCGCCTTACCGCGCCCCCGGCGCACCAAACGCTGCTTTCGGTTCTGAGACAGTTGTTGACGAGATCGCGGAAAAACTCGGCATTGACCCACTTGAGATCCGGTTGCTCAACGGTGCAAAAGAGGGCGACCGGCGTGCAGATGGCCCCATTCACCCCCGCATCGGCTGTATTGAAACGCTTGAAGCGGCGAAAGCGCATCCGCACTATACCGCACCGAATGGGAAGAAACACCACGGTCGCGGTGTCGCTTCCGGGTACTGGTTCAATATCGGCTTGGAGTCGAGTGTGACGATTAATGTCAACGCCGATGGTACAATTAACCTCATTGAGGGTTCTACAGACATCGGTGGCACTCGCTCTTCGATTGCTATGCAGGCGGCGGAAGTCCTCGGTATATCTGCTGAATCGGTCAACCCAAGCGTTGTTGATACCAATTCTGTCGGTTATACTGCTGTAACGGGCGGTAGCCGTACAACCTACGCGACCGGTTACGCCGCTTATGAAGCCGCACAGGATGTCAAGCAGAAGATGATCGCTCGCGCCGCGAAACTCTGGGAAGTTGACGAAGCCAACGTGCAGTTCGCAGATGGCGAATTTTCATGCATCAACGGCAAAGAGGAGCAGATTAGTTTCCGCGACCTCTGTGGCAGACTCGGTGAAACCGGCGGTCCGGTTGTGGGCAGCGGAACCGTGAATCCCGGTGGTGCCGGTGGTGCCTACGCAACTCACGTAGTGGATGTGGTAGTGGACGAGGAGACCGGCAAGGTCGAGATTCTCCGCTATACCGCAGTCCAGGATGCAGGAAAAGCCATCCATCCCAGTTATGTTGAGGGCCAGATACAGGGCGGTGCTGTTCAGGGTATCGGTTGGGCGTTGAATGAGGAATACATCTACAATGCCGAAGGCACGATGACCAACGCCAGTTTCCTTGATTATCGGATGCCGACCTGCTTGGATTTACCTATGATTGATGCTGTCATCGTTGAAGTCCCGAATCCGGGGCATCCGTATGGTGTGCGTGGTGTCGGTGAAGTGCCGATTGTGCCACCGATGGCTGCCATCGCCAACGCTATCTACGATGCAATCGGTGTTCGGATGACGGAACTCCCGATGTCGCCTGATCGGCTTCTGAAAGCCATGGGCAAAATCTAAAACTCAAACACTGGTAGGCGCGCTTTGTAAGCGCGCCTTTCTCTTGACTTAACTGACAACCGATAGCCATTAAAAAATGCCAACCGTAGTCATTCCACCCCTCATGCGTAAACTCACGGACGGCGAAGCGAACATTACTCTTCCTGGTGTGACTGTTCGTGAAGTGATTGATAATTTAGAAAGTCGCTACCCGGGTATGAAAGAGCGGTTGCGTGAAGAAGACCGTCTTAAGCCCGGCATCGCCGTATACATTGATGGTCTCCTTACTCGGGGATCCCTCCTTGAACGCGTTGACACGGACGCAGAAATTCATTTCCTTCCTGCTATAGGTGGCGGTATGGCAGAACCTTCTAACTGAACCTCATAACATTTTGAAACATTTTACTTTTTAAGGGTGTTTTTTGCTTAAATGCTATATTTTGCGCTCTTGAGGGTACAACTGTTGAAGATTAACCGTTTTAAGAGGGAAACACAATGTTAGAGCGATTTAATATGAGAATGCTTGGAGTCGCGTTCGTAATTGTTGTACTGCTCTGCGCGGGGATCTATTTTTACGCGGAGTGGAGTAACAAGCGTTTTATGTCAGAGTTAGGGATACCACCCCAGCCAACCGTGGCATCTGAACCCGCTACCGAGATAGAAAGCGAAGAGTTGTCAACGACACTTGTCGAGCCGACGGAATTTGTAAGCGAGGATCCTAACGAGGATGCTGTAGTGTCCGATCCGGAGTCTGTGGACGTTTCAGAACTCATGGATGAGGAAGCACCGGTTGAGGCAACAGAAGCATCTGAACCCGCATCTGAATTTGACGCGACACCGCTCCTTTCGGCGTTTGGATTGCCTGAAGAAGTGACCACCCTCTTTGATGAGGGTGCCGACGAGGCAGACTTTGAAGAAGCGCAGACGCATCTTATTGAGGAGTACGGTCCATCTCCCGAAGTAGAGGCGATAATCGATAAACTGAAACAGATGTCTGGTGGTCCGGTCAAACTTGACGATTTAACCGAGCTTTTTGAGGCGTGGATTCAGGTCTTACCGGAATCTGATCAGGAAAATCGTCGCCAACTGATGGATGTGTTGACACAACTCAATCAAGCGAAGGCTTTGGGAGGCGATGGAGAGGTTAGTATAGAGGTTCACGTTGTTGGTCCTAATGATTAACGAGATTGAAATAGATTTGGAATGATCTTTGATTGGTAGTTATGCCATAGAAGGAGCAATCATGAAATACCGCATCTTTACTTTCTTTTTATTTACACTCATCTCAGTATATGTGCCCCTTTGTGTTGGCGAAGTGCTGTTTGAGGATGACTTTAATAAGAAGGCAATTGACAAAGGTAAATGGGTGCCTACAGGAACCTGGTCCGCGGATGGCAAGGAACTGACGGTTAACGGTGGAGAAGTCGGGATTACTCTAAAAAACGACTTTACTGACTTTGAATTATACGTTGACTTCAATATGGTAAACCCGCTATGGGCATCGAATTGGGTCATGCGGGCAAAAGACCCAAATAATTGTACATTGGTTCAAATTGTGGCAGATAATCGGGATCAATTTTGGTGGTTTACAAGAGTAGGTGGTAATTATATTGTTAAGGATGAGGATAAGTTGGACAATGAATCGGGTGTACACGCTGAGTTGGGCAAATGGTATACGATAAAGATAGTTGCCGAAGGTGATCGTTACGACCTCTACCTCGCTGAGCGTGGCAAGGAACTCAAATTATGTTGTACATGGGAAGATGATACCAATGACAAAGGCGGTATAGGTTTCAGAGCCGGTGGCGGTGAACACTCCTTGTATGACAATGTGTTGGTTACAACCGTGGGACACAGTTTTGCTGTGAACCCCGAAGATGCCCTGCCAGTCACATGGGGTAAACTCAAGGCTGTCCCATAAAGAGTTAAGAGGAAACAATTTTAATGCACGCCGAATTGCCATTTGTGGACTGCACAGACTTGGTTAAAGACCGAGACAGACTTCTTGAGCACGCCCACCAGAATGGGTATCTCTTCTTTCCCGGACTGCTTCCTGTGGAACCGGTACTTGCCCTACGTCAACAGGTGCTTCATGTAGCAGGACAGCATGAACTTCTTGAACCAAATACCGATCCCGATGCTGGTATCCGCAGAAAAGGGGTTTTCGTCTGCGAACAGGACAGATCCGAGACGTATATACATTTCTATGTTGATGTCCAGAAACTCCGGCTTTTCCACGCGCTTCCGCATCACGAGCGTATTGTAGGTATCCTGGAAGTCCTGTTTGGAACATCTGTTTTCATCCACCCCCGTCATATCTGTCACGTTATCTTTCCGGGAGAACATCAGTACACTACGCCGCCGCATCAGGACTTCAGTCCAGTTCGCGGTTCGCAGGAAACATGGACCGTGTGGACACCTTTAGGAGACTGTGATGCCGAGTTGGGTGGCTTGGCGATTGCGCGTGGATCAAACCGTCATGGGTTGTTAGAGGACGGCGGTGTCCGTTCTTGGGAGTTGGTCGGAGACAGTACAGAATGGGCATGGAACCCCTTCAAATGCGGAGATGTTGTTATGTTCCACAGTTTAACGATTCACCGAGGTCGTGACAATATGACCGAGGATCGTATACGGCTCGCAACGAGTGCCCGCTACCAATCGGTCAATGAACCCGTTGATGAAGACGCTCTCACCGTTCATCTGGGCTGTGCGAAATGGGAAGAGGTCTATTCGGAGTGGGAAACCGACGATCCGCTGAAGTATTATTGGAACGCAATTGACTTGGATGTTCAACCGGCTTACCATCGGCGCAGGAGAGAAACTGCAAATCGTTAGGAGCAAAAATGGAAAAAGAAAATCAAGAATTATCTGAAACTGAAGCCTTACAACCTATCCCCGACGGATTGATTGTCCTCACCTTTGATGATGGTAACAAATCGGATTATACTTATGTTGGACCGCTATTGAAGCGTTACGGTTTTGGAGCGACGTTTTTCATCACTGAAGGTCTTAATTTCCTCAATAACAAGTCACACTATGTCACATGGGAAGAGATCCGTCAATTGCACGAGGAGGGTTTTGAGATAGGTAACCACACCCGTCATCATACGCATGCCAACACACAATCGAAAGCGGAATTGTTGGCAGATTTGATACACATTGATGAACGGTGCGAAGAATACGGTATTCCTGTGCCTGAGACCTTTGGCTATCCGGCGGATTGTCGCGGACCGGAAGCGATAGAAGCGTTGTCAGAAAAAGGGTATCGTTTCGCGCGGCGTGGCATTGGACCGGAGTTTCCATTTCATCCAGAGGGCGGACGTGGACCGGCTTACGATCCGGATGTCTATCATCCGTTGGTCGTTCCGTCAGCAGGTGTCCCCGGTCCGAACTACGGATTTGAGGATTTGGTCTGGGCGGTTGAACAGGCAAGAGATGGGAAAATCGCTGTTCTAACGTTTCACGGGGTGCCTGCGCTTGAACACCCATGGGTTGATGTCTCACCCGAGCAGTTTGAGACGTACATGAATTACCTTCGTGACACCGGTTGTACTGTTGTTGCGTTGCGGGATCTGGCTAAATACGTTGATGTCTCAGAAACAACTGGAAAAAGCGTAACATATTGGCCGTAAAAAGTTCCAAGTACCTATGATCTTGTCCATCCTTCAATCCTGCAAATCCTGATTCAGAAGATGGATACTGCACATTACTCATTTAAACTTCGCTAATTTTCAGATGTTTCACTGTTCGCGTTTTATTCACATCTGTCTATGTTATGAAACCGCGCAAAAAAGAAAGTGAAAAATCGCGTGGAAGTTGGATGAGGGTGCTAAAAATCGTAAAAATAGACTTTATTTGCAGAAAAATGTAATGAAAATGTAAAAAAATAGGTTTTGAGGTCAAAATTATGCGTTTTTTTGACAAATTAATTTGACAAAGTAATTTGTAGAGTGTATAATTAACATTACCTTTTGACAAGAAAGGTGAGTTTGTTCTTTGAAAGTTAAATAGTGAACGTGACGTGCCTATTAATAGCTTGTGAG
>JAPPBX010000047.1 GCA_026702755.1 Candidatus Poribacteria bacterium
ATACCAAAAGAACCTTGATAACTATGGCTTTCGCATAACTTCTGAGAAATATCAGTTAAGTTTCACGAATCGGACATTCTTTTTTCAAAGGAGGATTAAGCGAGTCGCAACAAATAGGACAAGTCAACGACAAAAAGGTATCAAAAATTTTCTTTGCTTGAAATAACCGTAAACATGGTGCTATAATAGTTTTCACTATTGCGGACTTATGAAAAACGCCTGAACGCATTGTTGAGACAGGTAAACATCGAAAATGAAAGTCCTCCTTAAGAAAAATATTCCAAATGCCCTTCTCATTTCTATCGGGCTTCATATTCTCTTGATACTGCTGCTTGGGGCTTTATATCGACAAAAACCCAATTGGCAGATTAAACCGGTCACAGAATTTGACATCGTTAAGATCCGCTTGCGGAGTTCTATACGCCCACTAAAAAGAATGACGCGACTTCCTATCCAAACCTCAACGGCTCCTGAGAACCTACAACAGATAGAGACAGTCGAAGTGCAACCCCCCACGCTTCAGACCTCAGCAGCACCTGTACCACATCAAGAAGCAACTATTGAATTACAAACGCCCGAGCTTGCTGCACTCTCCCGTTCCGGGGATAGTGCCTATGGGAAAGGCCTACAGGCTAAACCCGTTTCGGGGTTGGGCGGCAGTCGCACGGGAAATGGGTTGGGATCACGCATCTCACGGAGTGGAAAATCAAGTCGCGGCTTTCTGGGGCGGACCGGAGGACAACCGCCGTCCGATATTGAAGGACTGACACTACCCGATCTCGCATTGACCAAGGTCGGTAAGCATATTATCGCCAACCGCGGCACCGATCTTGTTGACATCGTTTTTGTGATTGATGGGAGTGGCAGTATGAAAAACGATGTTGCCGCAGTTCGTGAACATCTCAGCACGATGACAGATCTCTTTGACAACGCGGATATAGACTTCACTATAGGCATTGTCACTTTCCGAGCGGGGACAGGGTACGGTCTCCTTGGATTGGACTTTGAGGTAATTCCACAAACGCGTTCGGTAACCCAGATTAAGAAGGTGTTATCACAATTGAAATTCCGGGGCGATGAAAACGGGCTGGACGCGCTCATCCGCGCTGCTGATGAATTGAGTTTCCGGCGTGATGCTGAAGTCCATTTCATTTTTGTCACAGATGAGTATGTAAGCGGCGCATACTCCTCAATAGATGTGATGATGAAGATGAAAACTGCCAAAATCAAGGTAGATGTTATCGGCCGGGATGAACCGTTCCAAAAATTCATAGCAAAAAGTACCGGTGGCTTATGGCTGCCAATTTCAAGCCTCGCTATCCAGTAGAACGACGGGAGAGCCTCGATCGGAAGGTCGTCGCTACATGCAATGGGTAAAGGGAATAAACACTACGCCCTCGGCTTGACATTCCTTTTTCTCGCAGTCGGTGCGTTTACCGCAAGCCACCATGAGATGTGGCGCGATGAAATCCAAGCGTGGCTTCTCGCACGGGACAGCACCTCGGTTTTTAACCTCTTCGCGAATCTCAAATATGAGGGACATCCGGGTTTATGGCACCTCTGCCTCATGCCACTCAGCCGTATAACCCACTCACCTGTTATTATGCAGATGTTCCATCTCCTGATTACGGGGGTTACCGTCTACCTTTTCGTTCGCTACTCTCCTTTCAACTGGTTCCAGAAACTTCTCTTCTGTTTCGGATATTTTGTTCTCTATGAATACGCTATTGTCGCGCGAAACTACGCCCTTGGGCTTCTGCTGATAACCGTCTTTTGTGTGCTTTTCAGAGAACGTTACAAACGTTTCATTTGGGTCGGTTGTGTGCTGTTTCTGCTTGCACATACGAGTGTTCATGCGTTGATCATCGCCATAGCGATTGGAGTTGTGCTCTGTTGTGAATATGTCTTTGGTAGCCGGTTTCTTAAACCACTTGATCAAGAAATTGAGGCTATTGAAGATAAAAGACCTATCTGGATCGGGTTCGCGCTTATCGGTATCGGTATTACGACAGCGGTTTTACAACTCAATCCACCACCAGATACAGGTTTTGCTGTTGCGTGGAACTTTAACTATGAAGTGAAACGTGTGAACGATATTATCAAATTAATTTCCCGCGCGTATCTCCCCGTCACGAAACCCGGACTCGGTTTTTGGGGTTCAAACATCCTAACAACCTATTCCTTCTTCCAAACGATTCAAGTTCCGCTCTGCTATTTTCTAATGCTTTTCAGTGTGCTGTTGTTTGTCAAACGACCCACTGCTTTGCTTATCTATGCTATCTCAACGTTTGGGCTTTTGGCGTTCTTCTACATCAAGTATCAAGGCAGTATCCGGCATCACGGCTTCCTGTTCCTTGTGTTTCTGATGTGCTGTTGGATTTATCGAGACGCTCCAGCAATAAATCTTGGTAAGACTGAGCAACAAGCTGGGGATTCTATAGCGAACCGGGTTTTGAATGTGGCAGGAACAGTGATTGTGACGGTGCTGCTTATCTGCCATGCGATAGGTGGTATCACAGCTGTCTGGATGGAGCATCGCCATATTTTCTCTTACGGCAAGTTGACAGCCGAATATATCAAGGCACAAGGCATGCCAGATTTGGCGATGGTTGGCGACAAGGATTCCGCTGTAAGTACTGTGGTCGGATATTTAGAGAAACCACGGCAGATTTACTACCCACGTGGAAACCGACTCGGCTCTTTTATCAGATGGAATAATGCACGCGCCTCGGTATCGAAGACGCGCGTCATTGAAGAAGCACTAAAGTTGAGCAATCAGAATACTCAAGATGTGCTAATTATCTTGAATCACGCTTTAAGTGCCAAACTGCGTGAACAGTACAATCTCACGTTCTTAGTCAAATTTACAGGTTCAACCGTTAGAGACGAAGGTTTCCACCTCTATTTGATGCCCGCACTGTGACACAGCCGCTTTGGCTGTGGTCTTAACTTCAAAAGATGAGACTTTCAAACCATAGGACACAATGTAGACAATGGACAAAAAAGATAAACACTACGCCCTCGGCTTGACATTCCTTTTTCTCGCAGTCGGTGCGTTTACCGCAAGCCACCATGAGATGTGGCGCGATGAAATCCAAGCGTGGCTTCTCGCACGGGACAGCACCTCGGTTTTTAACCTCTTCGCGAATCTCAAATATGAGGGACATCCGGGTTTATGGCACCTCTGCCTCATGCCACTCAGCCGTATCACGGATTCCCCCGTCATCATGCAGATGTTCCATCTCCTGATTACGGGTGTCACCGTCTACCTTTTCGTTCGCTACTCTCCTTTCAATTGGTTCCAGAAACTTCTCTTCTGTTTTGGCTACCTCGTTCTCTATGAATACGCTATTGTCGCGCGAAATTACGCCCTTGGACTTCTACTAATAACTGTCTTTTGTGTCCTGTTCAAGGAACGTTACAAACGCTTTATCTGGGTCGGTTGTGTGCTGTTTCTGCTTGCACATACGAGCGTTCATGCGTTGATCGTCACCATAGCGATAGGCATCGCGCTCTGTTGCGAATATGTCTTTAGTGGTCGGGTTCTTAAACCTCTCAACCAAGAAATTGAAACTATAGAGAATAAAAGACCCATCTGGATCGGGTTCGCACTTATCGCGGTCGGTATTATGACAGCAGTTCTGCAACTCAACCCACCGTCAGATACAGGTTTCGCCGTTGCTTGGAACTTTAACTTTGAAATGAAACGCGTAAACGATATTGTTAAACTGATCTCCCGTGCCTACCTTCCAGTGACGAGACCCGTACTCGGTTTTTGGGGTTCAAACGTCCTAACAACCTACCCTTTCTTCCAAGCGATTCAAGTGCCACTCTGCTATTTCCTGATGCTTTTCAGTGTGCTGTTGTTTCTCAAACGACCGACTGCCCTACTTACCTATCTCATCTCAACGTTTGGGCTTTTGGCATTCTTCTACATCAAATATCAAGGCAGTATCCGGCATCACGGCTTTCTGTTCCTTGCGTTTCTGATGTGCTGTTGGATTTACCGAGACTGTCCAGCGATAAATCTTAGTAAGGCTGCGCAACAAGATGAGGATTCTATAGCGAACCGGGTTTTGAATGTGGCGGGAACAGTGATTGTGACGGTGCTGCTTATCTGCCATGCAATAGGTGGTATTACAGCTGTCCGAATGGAGCACCGCTATATTTTCTCCTACGGCAAACTGACAGCCGAATATATCAAGTCACAAGGCATGCAAGACCATCCGATAGTTGGCGATGTTGATTTTGCTGTTAGCACTGTCGTCGGCTACCTACCGAAACGACAGGTTTACTATCCGCGTGGAAGCCGACTCGGCTCTTTTGTCAGATGGGACGCGGCGCGCAACCACGATGCTTCCGATGAACTCGTCATTGAAGAAGCGGAAAAGCTGGGTGCTCAATCTGCTCAAGAGGTGCTGATTATCCTGAACCGCGCTTTAGGTGCCGAACTGCGTGAACAGCACAAGCTCACGTTTTTAGTCAAATTTACAGGTTCAACCGTTGGCGACGAAGGTTTCCATCTCTATCTGATGTCCGCACCCTGACACAACCACTCCTCTGTAGGATTGACTTCTTGATCATGATTTTTCCCTCTTCCCTGCTGCCTATACACTGAGAACCCTTGTAGCATAGACTGTTAGTCGGTGCGTGTATGGAGTGTAAACTAAAAGCGGACGCTACAAAAGAGAAAACTAAATGATCCTGCCCCGCAAATACTTTTTTCTTGACAGAATTTGTAATAAGTGTTACCATATTGAAGGTTGTTTTCGTCGGAAATATGTCAGAAATGGAGCAGTTCTTGATACATGCCAAAACGGAAAAGAAAGCCCAAGGACACACCCGCTTCAGATGTAAGCGGAGAAGATATTGTCGTATTGCGTGAGACCGCACCTTTGCAACTCCGCTATTACGGCGACCCGGTCCTTCGTAAAAGAGCCGAACCTGTTGCAGAGATCACGGAGGCAGAACGTCAACTTGCTGAACAGATGTTGGAGACGCTGTATGCTACAGGCAATGGCATTGGACTCGCTGCAACACAGGTCGGTGTTTTGAAGCGGGTCATCATTGTTGATATCGGCGAAGAGGACGATGAAGAATATGAACCCTTAGTGTTATTTAACCCTGAACTTCTGAGTTCTGATGGAGAAATCGTCGCCGAAGAGGGCTGCCTGAGTATTCCTGATGTTACGGCTGATGTAAAACGTCCGGAGAGCATTGTTGTTGAAGGCGTTAACCTCCAGCGTGAAGCCATCCGCGTTGAAGCCGATGGCTTATTGGCGCGTGTGCTGCAACATGAAATAGATCATCTTAACGGTGTGCTCTTTATTGACCGGATTAGCGGATTGAAACGTCGGTTGCTAAGCGAGGAATTGACGAGAGTCCAACAAGCTGAAAAACCTTATTAATATCGGAAATCTGTAGCCTGTGCTACGGGCGAGGCAGTTGTTTATGTCAAAACAAGCACTTGAACCTATCTTACAAACAAAACTAAGCCAGCTCTATGAATGCTTGCACGCTTATGAGAAAGTCATCGTCGCTTTTTCCGGTGGTGTTGATAGCACATTTCTTGCCGAGGCAGCGCAACACGCATTGGGTGATAACGCGCTTGCTGTCACTGCCATCTCTGATTCTTATCCGATTCGGGAGATGAGAGCGGCGCAGGAAATTGCTAAGCAGATCGGGATTCGCCTTGAGACTGTCAACACACAGGAATTAGACTTGGAAGGCTACGCAAGCAACCCAACCAACCGCTGTTTTTTCTGTAAGACGGAGTTGTTTGATAAGCTGCAACCCATCGCTGAAAAATACAGTGTGGGAACTATTGTCTACGGCGCGATTCCAGATGATGTCGGTGACCATCGTCCGGGAATGGATGCCGCAAAGCAGATGGGGATCCAAGCACCTTTGATTGATGTCAACTTGACAAAGGCGGAGATTCGCGAGATTTCAAAGGCGTGGGAGCTCCCAACATGGGATAAACCGGCGTTTGCCTGTCTCTCTTCACGGTTTCCTTACGGCATGCGTATCACCCGTGAATTGCTGCGGCAGGTGGATGCTGCCGAGCAATTTCTCTACGATTTAGGTATCCGTCAATTCCGCGTCCGTCATCACGGTGCGCTTGCACGAATTGAACTTGAAGCGGCGGAAATTTCGCGGATGCTTTCAAAAACCGTGCGGCGCGACATCAGTGCACACTTTAAAACACTCGGATATTCTCATATCACGCTTGACTTGCAGGGGTATCGTTCTGGAAGCCTTAACGAGGGGGTTACGACTTCGTAATATCAAAAACCTGCAAGCGGTGGACTAACTAAAACATCGGAGGCACAGAAATGTACGACCTGAAAGGTGTTATAGAGGTTATAGTGGCGTATCCGGTCCATATAATGAGTTTTGTGGGTTCTATTTTACTTCTTGGTCTTGTTCTACCGAGACGGAGGTGGCAGCGTAAGCAACCTCTGATTTCGACTGAACCTCTCTTTGAAAAGAAGGGGTTAACACAAAGCGAAAAAGCAGCCCTAACAGGAAAAATTCGGGACAGTGGCACCGAAAGTCTGAAGAAAAGTTTTGCAGGCAAAGCAAATCCTGTTTATGTAACGTTAGTTATGATCGGCTTGATTTCGATCTTCTTTCTTGGAGTTTTTTGGGTGCTGCCCAAGCTTTAAAGAAAACTCATAAACCGTAAAAAATTTAACATGTCGGATCAACATACACAACAACTTATCGGCGTAGAGACTTTCAGTTGGAAGAAATGGGATGCTTGTACACACTGTGGACTTTGTTTGCCAACCTGCCCAACCTATCGAGAATTAGGCTTAGAAACGGATTCACCGAGGGGTAGGCTCTACCTCATGGGGAGTGCTTTCAAAGATGAAGATGCCACCCCGCTCAGCGAAGAATGGTCAGAATATATCTATCGATGCTTGGACTGCCGTGCGTGTGAAACCGCTTGTCCTTCTGGTGTTCACTTTGGGGAACTCCTTGAGGAGGCGCGCGCCATCTATGAACAAAACGCACCCCGTTCAGCAGCTTACCGATTCTGGACAAATCTCGTCTTCAAACAAATTCTACCGAATAAAGAACGGTTGGACCTAATCTTTGAGGTGATGTGGCTCTATCAACGGCTCGGCATCCGATGGCTCGTTCAGAAAACGGGCATCCTGAAGCTGATGGGACAACTCGGGCAGATGGAATCATTGCTCCCGAAAATCCCACCGCCTCGACTGAAGTATACGATACGTGACATCACACCCGCGGAAGGTGAAACCCGATATCGGGTTGGATTTATTCCGGGGTGCATCATGAATCAAGTCTTTACGGAGACAAACGTCGCGACGATTCGAGTCTTAGCACAGAACGGATGCGAAGTTGTCACGCCACGACAGCAGACTTGTTGCGGCGCGTTACACCTTCACAACGGCGTGCGGGATGTCGCTTCATCTCTCGCCAAACAGAACATTGATGCCTTTGAAGAGGAGAATTTGGACGCTATCATCATCAATTCTGCTGGCTGTGGTGCAACGCTTAAGGAATACGAGGCACTTTTGGAAACTGATTCGGCTTACGCAGAGAAAGCGGAAAATTTCAGCCATAAAATGCGCGACATCAGCGAGTTCTTAGCCGAAATTGAGATGATACCGCCGACAGGAGAAATCAAGAAACGTGTTACCTATGATGAACCGTGCCACCTTCTCCATGGACAAAGCGTGCAAGCGCAACCTCGCAAGGTGCTCCAAGCGATACCGGGGTTGGAGTTGATTGAACTAACCGAATCCGAGTGGTGCTGTGGCAGCGCGGGAATCTATAACATCACACAGCCCGAACTTTCACAAGAGATTTTGGAACGGAAAATGGTACACATCGCTGAAACCGAGGCGGACATCGTCGCGACTGGAAATCCCGGTTGCTTGCTCCAGATTCAACTCGGTATTCAGAAACATGGATTGTCTATGAAAGCGATGCATCCTGTGAATCTTTTAGATTACGCCTATCGTGGTATCGCCCCGGAGGATTTTCTACCAGAACAGTAGTTCAAGAAGTGTTCTATGTAAGGGAACGTCAATATAAATTGTTTTCAGAGGAATAGTTGTCAGTTCGCCTACTGCGTAGGCTTTCGGTTTTCAGTTTTCAGTGACAAGAGATGTTGTGGCAGCCACAAAAATTCTCTTAACTGATAACTGACAACTGATAACTGACAACTGATAAAAGAATGTTTTTATCAGATAAAGATATTATCGAATATATAGACAAGGGGAAGATCAAAATCTCACCCTCGCCTGACTTGGAAACACAACTCGGTAGTTGCTCCATTGATTTCAGACTGAGCAACACCTTTCGTGTGTTTGAGCATAGCAAGTACCCATATATTGATTTAGGGGCGGAGATTGATACCGACGACTTGATGCGGAGGGTTGATGTCCCTGATGGTGATGCCTTCACAATGCAGCCCGGTGAGTTTGTCTTGGCGGCAACGCAGGAGACGCTTGAATTAGCAGATGACGTGATGGCGCGTCTTGAAGGCAGGAGTAGTTTAGGGAGGCTCGGCATTATCGTTCACAGTACTGCCGGTCTCTTTGACCCCGGTTGGATTGGGATCCCCACGCTGGAGTTAGGGAATCTTGGGCGAATGCCGGTTAAATTGTACCCCGGCATGCGAATCTGTGCGTTTACCTTTGCTCAGCTATCTTCACCGGCGCGTGTACCGTATCAACTCAAACCGGCGAACAAATACGCTGGGCAGAACGGGCCTGAGACAAGCCGGTTCGCCAAAGATGTTGAATTTTCAGAGGAATGATCTCAAAGTCGATTTTAATAGGTGTGCGGTGCTATGCGCAAAAAACGGGCAATGCTATGCCTAATAATTTAGCAAGGACTCATAGTTTTTAATATAGGGCGTGGACAAAACATCGTTGCAGCGGGGCGTTTCACGCCGGAAATCCGCTGTAACTCACGGTTTTACACGAGAATTTGTCTGTTTTCGTCAAATTAATGCCACCCTGTGTTCAATCACCGTTGATTGGCATAAATTTTGCTTATTTGTTCAGTAAGACACTCGTCAAGTGGTATGAGTTGCGCATTCAGTTGACGAATCAAGGACATTTTTCTAAGTTAGTGAAACGGAATTTTAGGGCGATCATTAGGCTCTTGTGCCTTGTTGCTTTATGCCGTTTTAGCAGATTATAGTCTCGGTCCTTGGATCGAGGAAGTTTTGAGTTTTGAGTTTTGATAGCAAGTTTCGGCTTACAAGTTGCGCCGAAATTAGGAGGATATGTAATGACACCAAGTGAGGTGGTTGCACTTGCAAAAGAACATGATGTAAAGATAGTCGACCTCAAATTTATGGATCTACCGGGGATGTGGCAACACTTTTCCCTTATGGCGGGCGAGTTGACCGAAGACCTCTTTGAAGAAGGTTGTGGTTTTGACGGTTCAAGTATCCGTGGTTTCCAGGCAATTAACGAGAGCGACATGCTGCTCTTTCCTGATCCAACGACTGCCCTCATTGACCCGGTCTGCAAGGTGCCGACGTTGAGCATCACATGTAACATCAAAGATCCTATCACATTGGAGAATTACACGCGTGATGTACGGCATATCGCACAGAAAGCAGAGGCGTATCTCCAATCCACTGGAATCGCCGATACAAGTTACTGGGGACCTGAGGCGGAATTCTATCTCCTGAACGACATCCGCTACGGACAGGATCAGCATTCCGGTTTCTATTCCGTTGATTCTGTTGAGGGGAGCTGGAATTCGGGGCGCGAAGAGAATCCGAACCTTGGGTACAAACCGCGTTACAAAGAGGGATATTTCCCGGTACCGCCTTCCGATACACTCCAAGACCTCCGCTCTGAGATCTGTCTTAAGCTCATCGAATCCGGCGTTGATGTAGAAGTTCACCACCATGAAGTGGGAACCGCTGGTCAAGGCGAAATTGACATCCGCTTTGGTGAACTAACCGAGACGGGCGATAAGATTGCACTGTATAAGTACATCATCAAAAATGTGGCGCGTGAAAACAATCTTGTTGCTACTTTCATGCCGAAACCGCTCTTCCAAGACAACGGGTCCGGGATGCACGTCCACCAGAGTCTTTGGAAAAACGGTAAGAACGTTTTCTACGACCCACAGGGATATTCGCTGCTGAGTGAGGACGCGCTCTATTACATCGGGGGCTTGCTCACGCACGCCCGTTCGCTCTGTGCAATCATCGCTCCGACAACCAACTCTTACAAGCGGTTAGTCCCAGGCTATGAGGCACCGGTCAACATCGCCTACTCGCAGCGGAACCGTAGCGCGTGTGTCCGTATTCCAGTCTACTCAAAGAGTGAAAAGGCAAAGCGGGTCGAATTCCGTACACCGGATCCGTCTTGTAATCCTTATCTCGCCTTCAGCGCACTACTCATGGCAGGGCTTGATGGCATACAGAACCGCATCCATCCGGGTGACCCGTTGGATAAAGACCTCTATGATCTTGAACCGGAAGAACTGGCGGATATTGAATCCACGCCGGTATCGCTCGGTGACTCCCTTGATGCCTTAGAGGAAGATCACGAATACCTCCTCAAGGGCGATGTGTTCACCCAAGATGTCTTGGATGTCTGGATTGATTACAAACGTGAGAATGAGGTCGATGCAATCAACATGCGGCCGCATCCGTATGAATTCTTCCTCTATCACGATATTTAGGGCGTGTGAACGCGGAAGGCATGTTATCACAATGATCGTGATCACGTACTTCCACAGAGGTTTGAAAAATCACCCTTAGGAGTTGTCAGTCGTCAGTTATCAGTTGTCAGTAAAAGAAGTAGTTGGTACCAACGGAAATTTCTTAACGGATAACTGATAACGGATAACTGATAACCAAAAAAGGAGAACCGCATGAAAAAGCTAGAATGTATTATCCGCCCCTTCAAATTGGAGGAGGTCAAAGAAGCACTCAGTAGTGTAGGTGTTCGGGGCATGACAGTCAGCGAAGTTCGTGGATTCGGGCGTAGCCGTGGGCATACTGAATTGTACCGCGGGAGCGAATACACGATTGAATTTGTCCCGAAGTTAAAAATAGAAATTGTTGTGGCTGAAGAAAATGTTGACAAGGTTGTTGAAGCCGTTCAACAAGCCGCTTCAACCGGTAAAATTGGCGATGGCAAAATCTTTGTGCTGCCTATTGATGAAACCATCCGTATCCGTACAGGTGAAAGAGGTCCTGCCGCTGTTTAACTTTCTATTCTATTTTCTCCCTCAGAGGCGGGGCCTGCACCCGCCTCTTTATTCCAACAACGAAGCAACGAGTGCCTCCATCTTTGGCACTGTCCCAACATCCGGTAAGGACGACATCGCTGCCCATGTTTCGTATCCACCCTCCTGTGTCAGTGCCTTGTCCGTACAGATGTAGCCGATATATCCATTTGCTAAACTGACGAGAAACGTTGGATTCGCAGTGGACTCCGATTTGATATTCATTCCCGTCTCAACGAAAACCTCTCCGGGCAACGCCACGATCGCCGCTTCACCCAGACGAATCACTTGAATTGGCGCGGTCATCTGCGATGGTAACTTCGCTAAGCGTTGGCATTCACGAGCGTAGACATCAACCAAAGCTGTGGGTATTGGCTGCCCGACGACCCAACTAAACGGACCCGTTTCGTAGGCATCGTCCGTTACGTGTGGCAGGGACAGTAAATGTTCAGCAACTTCAAGGTCTTCAGCCGTAATCTGTTTGGGTTGGTACGTCAGCGTGGTAAGGTTTCCGCTGAGGTCAAGTGTGTCGTGCATCTCCATGAACTGCATCTCAGTGATAAAATGCCCAGCAAGAACGTTTGCCATTTTCACGGCTTGTCGATGTCCGCTCGCTGTCCATTTCGTTTGCCCGCTGAAATCGATATTGTTAATCTGTCCCGATGCTGCGTTCCAAAGGAGCGAGATACACGTATCACCCAAATAGTGTTGCATGAGTCGGTCAAAATGCCCAAAATAGTCGGCGGAGAGGGCACTGCCGTTATCCGTGCCGATGTAGTGGAGCGAAAAGTTAGCAACAACCGAAAGTGGTGTGCCATCATCAGCTTCAACGAACATCATCGCTAACTCCGGATCGATTGTGCCGGTCGGTTCCACAAGCTCTGGGTTTTCGACACCGGGATTCATGCGGACGGTGCCATCTTTCATGTGCCATCGCCGATTGAAAGTGATACGCTCTTCATTGACACTGGCGAACCCTACTCGTGCAGGCTGGAGTCGCCACACCTCGAGTTCAACGGCATCGGCGATTTTCAGAGGTACCCACGCTGTGTAATCGGGGTCTTCGTCAACACCGAGCAGATCTGCAATTGCGACAGCGGTATGCGTATGCGTGGCATTCACCATAACGTGTGCTGCAGGAATACCGCACCGCTCAACGATGCGTGTTTTCGCTGCGTTTGCTACCTTCTCCGGTATAGCGATGAGGTCGCAGGTGACGATTGCGATACGTGTTTCACCGTTATCAATAACGAGTGCTTTCGCAAAAAGCTCATCGTCAACATTTTCAGCGTATCTCGGTCGGAAACCGCCCGGTATTCTTGTGCCGAGTGGTGGCGTAATATCCGCGCTCGCGCTTCCTGCTTTAAGAGTTGTTGCCATCGTCGAGTCTCCTTAATGCGTAATTTGTGAAGAAGTGAAGCATATCTCAGTAGGTTTGTAGGTTGGGTTGAACGAAGAGAAACCCAACACGCGCTTGAAAATAAGTGTTGACTGACTCGATTCACCTATAACTTTAGACTGGACAGCCCAGTAGTCCGGTGTTGCTATCTATTTTATGGTTTGTGGAAATTGTTAGAAAAGGTCCCGTGCTGTCGGGTTTAAGCAGGTGCAAGCAAAACGAATACCCCTCGATTTGGATCTCTCGCAAAATCTTTAAGATCTGAGTGGTGATTTCTCAATAGATCTTCAACGGTACGTGTCGGACAATTCCCAAGCCTGAGCCAAATCACTTTTGGAGGATGCCCATGAACAACACTTCTCTTACTGAAGTCTATGTCCTTTGATACAATAAAATAGTCGTTGTCGCGCGCATAATCCCATAATTCGGTATCTGTTGCCCTATTTAATCCAATGGTTTTGACGTGTATAGAATTAGGAAATAGATCCGCCAGTAGCGTTACCAGTTGGTCCGATAGATTCTGGTCGAATAGAAGTTTCATTCGTGTAAACAACCATCTGTGATTTTTCCTTATCCGCGGCATAGGCGAAGCAAGCGCGAATGTCTGTTTCAGTTAGTTCGGAGAAATCATCAAGAATTTCCGCTACCGTCATGCCGGACGCGAGATATTCAAAAATATCGTAAACGGTGATCCGCATTCCCCGAATACACGGCTGTCCGCTGCGTTTGTCCGGTTCAACTGTGATAATTTCCTTGTAGTGGTTCATCTGCTTGCCTCCTGAGTCTCAAAGGAATCGCTACAGAATTGTAGATAGTGTTATACCTTTCCTTAAGTATGCCTAAAATTTTTTCAAATGTCAAGAAAAAGACTGGTATTTATTTCATCATGCTTGCAGCCTTGGGATACCGCTTGAGATTTTGTGTTTTCGGTCAATACGGAATGGATGGATGTCAAAACCGGTTTCACCGTTTCGGACGAGTTCGCTCATGATACGTCCGACAAGGGCGCAAAACTTGAAGCCGTGCCCTGAAAAACCCGCCGCGATCAACACATTCGAGCAGTGGGGGTGTACGTCAATAATAAAGTCTTCGTCCGGAGTTTCGGTATAGAGACAGACTTCGGCATGCGTGGTTTTTCCAAGTTCAGGAAGGCGTTCTTGCACGTAAGCATCTATATGGGCGATGTATTCTGCATCCGGTGTACGTTCGGGTGTATCAGGCGAGATAACTTGTCCTCTGCCGTGGCGTGCAATTTTTAGTCCGCCGCCCGTATTAAAAGAGCCAAAAGCCGGAATGCCGTAGATGAATTCCCCATCAGGAGTCGCTTCCGTGAAGACTGGAAACCGGTCTGGCTGGAAACGTTTGCTGTCTGAGGGCTGATAGTAGCATACCTGTTGTTTTGTAACCGTGAGTGGGAGATTCAATTCTGCGAGTAGCGTACCAGCCCATGCACCCGCTGTCACGATAACTTTTCTTCCGTGGAACGATTCATTTTCGGAGCGGACCGTTGGGACATCTGCCTGCCAATCAATGTTAATGACAGAGGTTTCCTCTTGAACTGTTGCGCCGTGTTGTTCTGCCAATTGCAAATGGGTGGAGACACACTCGGCAGCACGGAGAAAACCGGTGTCTTTCTGCCAGAGAATCTCCATATCGCCCGTTAATCGAAATTGGGGAAAACGTTCTGCCAATTGTGTCGTGTTCCACCACTCAGATTCAACGCCTGCGGCATCTAAACTTTCCCGCGCAGCGCGTCCATAAGGGTTTCCCTTTGCCCCAATACCGACACTTCCCGTGATAAACAGCAGCGATTTCCCCGATACCGATTCGAGGTCGCGCCATTCGGCGTAGGCGGTTTTCATCAGTTCAGTGTAGAAGGGCTTGTCGTAGAAGAAACGGATGATACGCGTTTCTCCATGTGAGCTACCGAAGGGATGCCCGCGTTGGAACTGTTCTAAAACAAGCACGTTCGCGCCGGATTTGGCGAGGTGGTATGCGGTCGCGCTGCCCATCCCACCGGCACCGATGACAATTGCATCATACATATCAGTTACCAGTTATCAGTTACTAGTAGTCTGTCACAATTATCTTGATAGTTGATCTAAAATCTGGTATCCTTAGG
>JAPPBX010000048.1 GCA_026702755.1 Candidatus Poribacteria bacterium
ATCTTCAGTATCTGAATCGCCGAAGTAAGCAAACGCAAAAGGTTTGAAATGTTCATCCGCACATATAAAGAAGATTTCCTCCGGATTGATGTCTTGCTGGGATAAACCTTTCGCGACCTTACGTAGAATTTCTGAAAAGTCTGACTCACGTCTAAATCGAACGAGGAATGGTCTCCGATCTCCTAAAGTATCCTGAGAAAATCCTCTGAAGTCTTGACAATCTATGATATGTTCAGAGATAGACTGGTCAAGCCCAAGAAATGGAAGTGGCAAGGGAAGAGCAATCTGTGCAAGCGTTGCTTTTTCTGGAATGGGTAGGTCCAATTTCTCTTCCAAAAAGTGCATCAGCGTATCTTCATCACCGATGCATTGAATATCGTCTCGTGTTATTAACATTTAGGTCTCCTTTGTTGACAGTGCGTAATGCCTTGTTATCTGGCTCGACTTAGAATTTCACTATATCGCTTGTGAAGGTGGTTCTTGCATGATAGGGATGACGTAGCTCCGAATGGTGAAACCTTTGACAGTCTCCGTTTCTGTCCGGGGTGCTGGATTCTTCCGATGACGAACACAACATAGTATTACCCCGCTGCATCTCCAAAGGACCTCGAGTTTCAAAAGTTTTCATCACATCTTCTCGCGGACTTTAGTGTTTTTAATCAGAATTGTTGCTGGTCTGCCCTACGGTCTTTTTACGTTTGCGCCGCGTAAAGGAGATACCACCGAAGCCGCTGATAATCGCGATATAGAACCCAAGATCATACCACCACCCTGTGTTTTGAGGTTCATAGACACGGATATCTGGATTAAAAATTCCCCATATTAGTGAGATAGGGGCGATCCAGCCGTGCCAGATGCCCCAGAAAAAGCCAGCGGGTTTCTCGGTGGTGTGTTTGCCATCGCCGGGGACGCATCCTGCGGAAGTAATAAGTGTTATCAAAAGTAGTGTGCAGACGAATTTTTGGGTATTCATTCTTTTACTCCATATCAACAATAGCACGCGACAATGCCCAATCCAATCGTCGTCGATAGCATCCATCGCGGCGTATGCCCTTGAAGGCTGTTAGGAAAACATCGTGAGTTTTCTCTCGGATTTTTGCTAAGCGCGCATTGAGCATATCTACGTCCACACGCCACGGTACGCCAATTTTTGTGATGGAGCGGCAATGGACACGGATAGGATAGTCTTTTAGTTCTTCTGGTGGACAAAAGCGGATAGACGCAGAAACGGTGTTATCTATAGCAATGAGTCCAAGGTTTCCGTTCGGGTCATTGAACACAATGTTACGATTGCTGGAAGATTGAGGCAGGTGTGTCCGTAGTTCACGGAGTCCTCCGAGAAACTGATTGTTGCGCCATACCCTAACGTCCGATGTTACGTCCGGCGTAAACAGGGCGAGACCTACCGGATGCTCGGTATCTTCAAACATATAGAAGGTGTCTCTTGGTTTATTTTTTTTTATGGTTTCACCTTCTGTTTGTGGGACTAAGGAGATGAAATCGTGCAACCGTTGTCGGAACAGACCACTCCGAATGAACGCCTCTGGAATAATTGCTGCGACCCATCCACAGTGCACCAAGCACTGTTCAAGGGCATATTTGTAAAGGTCGTCGTAGCGGGTTGCTTTGGGAAAGGGTAAGCCGCGACGCGTTGCGGAATTGCGTGCCAGCCACGGTGGGTTGGTAATGCAAACATTGAATCCTTTAGGAAAATCCGCGAGCGTGTCACGTTGTACAATGCCTTCTGTGCCCGGCTCAATGTCAAAAAATGACCAATCGCGGCACTGCAGATGTGCTTCGTCAATCAACTGTGGAATGTCTTTAGCACCGGCAAAGGGTTCTAAAGCGATCTGTTGTTCCAGATTGGATGCCTTTGCCCATGTCTGGAACGGTTCCAACTGAAACGGGTTTCCGCGAGTATAATAGCGTCCGCTTGCTCGTTTTTCGTCCATTTTCTTACGTGTTTTTCTAATCGGTAGGTCTCTGTGGGTATGTCTGTTCTTCTGTCCAAAGGGGTTAGACAACTCATTTGCGAATACACTGTGTGCATTAATATAAACTTATTCCTCCTAAATGTCAAGTTGAATTTTCGTGTGAGCCAGCGTCATTGAGTGTCCAGTTTTCTGTCCGTTGGATAAAATAAGTCGGCATTTAGTAGAAGAATGCCGTTTTCAATTGACGTATTCGTTGTGTTTAGATATAATTGTCGGCAGTTTGGTTGTTGGTGTTAGTTGTCTGAATCAGGTGGTATCGAACACGCTCGGATCGCATGGAAGAAGCGGAACGGGCGAAGTATTACTTCCTTTAGCGGACCAGCAAAACAGAATTGACAGCCGAGACCAAATTTGGTATCATACCCACACTATAAACTTCTGACCCACGTAAAGAAACGAGGATCTTCTGATGCCGATTACGGATGCAATGCCGGAACTCAATCGAACACTTCAGTTTTTTCGTGTTGAAAACGACAATCCATCGACCTTAACGCATGCCCAAATTGAGCACTTCAACGAGAGAGGTTTTATTTCACCGTTGGATGTCTTTTCCGAAGCGGAGATGGCGGAACACCGCGCCTATTTCGATCAGCTCATGGAAAAGGCACTCGCGGCAGGGATGAATAGCTACTCCATCAACGGATGGCATACCACCTGCCCCGGTATTCACGATCTGATTACCGAAGGCAGAATTCTGGATTATGTGCAAGATCTACTGGGTGAAGTGCTTATCTGTTGGGGAACGCACTATTTCTGCAAGATGCCGGGTGATGTAAAGCAGGTGAGTTGGCATCAGGACGCTTCCTATTGGCCCCTTTCGCCAAGCAAGACTGTCACCGTATGGCTCGCGATTGATGATGCTGAGATTGAGAACGGTGCGATGACCGTCATTCCGAAATCACATTTACACGGGCAAATCGCATTTGAACCGAGCACCGCTGAGGAAAAGAATGTACTGGGTCAGACGGTGCACGGGGCTACACAATACGGGGACGCGCCTTTTCCGTTTGAGATGAAAGCCGGGCAGATGTCTTTGCATTCAGATTTGCTATTGCACGGTTCTGAACCGAACACTTCAGATCGACGGCGTTGCGGGTTGACGATGCGATTTGTACCGCCTGAGGTCCGCGCCTCAAACGATTGGAATCAACGCGCGATTGTCGCCAGAGGCAGCGATCCGAGTGGACATTGGGTCCACAACCCGCGTCCAGACGAGGATAGCATTCCGAAAAGGTAAAGAAATTTCTTGAAGGGACAACCCTACATAATGTTTCCACGACGACTTATTTTCGCCGCGATTGCGATCAGTAGTGCCGCCTGTTTTGTGCTATTCGGTTATGAATTTATCCGTTCTGTCTCCACTTCCTTGTTTGTTGATGCTTACGGTGCAGAAAACCTCCCACGCGGTATGATGGCGATCCCGCCGAGTATGATCGTACTGCTCTACGGTTACGGACGTTTACTCTCATGGCAGGGTGCGACGCGTGCTTTGGTAGTGACCTTGCTTTTTTCTGCCGCTTTGATCCTCTGGTGTTATACTGCGCTTTCCCGCGGCATGCATTTCGCTGCGGCGATTATCTATGTGTTCCGTGAAGCGTATATCGTGATTGTCATTGAGCAATTTTGGTCGTTTGTGAACAGTGTGCTGACAACTGAGCAGGCGAAGCGTATTAATGGACCCTTCTGCGCTGTCGCGTCTCTCGGTTCGTTCCTCGGTGGAACCCTTGTGAGTCAATTGGCAACTGTATTAGGCACTGAGGCGTTATTACTGTTCACAGCGGGGTCTCTCGTACCGACAGCGGTTCTCGGTGTAATGGCTTACAGGTTCGGCGGTGAACCCAAACCCAGCGAAGAAGAGACTGGTGGTAGACTCGGACACATTGGTATAAGAACCCTTTTTCGTTCCAAGTATCTGGTCTTTATCGGTGTGTTGATTATAAGCACACAAGTGGTGTCCACTGTGCTGGATCTTCGGTTCAATTTATTGGTGGAACTGGAGAGACCTGATAAGGATATGCGGACAGCATTTTACGGTTCGGTGTATGGAAATCTCGGACTTGCCGCTGGTATTTTGCAATTGGTGGTGGTGCCGCTCGCGCTTAGGTTTGTTGCCCTGCGTTACATTCATCTCGTTATTCCAATAGTTCACTTCGTCAGTAGTCTTATTCTGACACTTTCCCCGTCACTTCGGACAGGAACAGCGGCGTACGTGATTTTTAAAGCCTTAGATTACTCGGTTTTTCGGGCAGGGAAGGAATTGTTCTATATGCCGCTCTCGTACGACTCACGCTATCGCGCGAAGCAAGTTATTGATTCGTTTGGATACCGCTTCTCAAAAGGTGGGAGTGCAGGTGTGATTGAATTGGTAAAATTGGTTGTAAAGACGATTCCGGGTATTGCGTTCTCAATTACGGCGATGGTGGCGGCGATGGTGTGGACACCGGTCGTCTTGAGTTTGACGCGGGCGTATCAGAGGTTAGTAAACACGGAAGAGGTGTAATTTTCGGCTGCTGGCGCGCGAGCGAAACGCGCCAGTGCTTCACCGAATGCAATTAGATTTCATAACGGACGAGTTTCCTTGCGGCATCCGCAATTTGCTCGGCGTTCGGGATAACGAAATTCTCCATCACCGGTGCGAAGGGGACAGGCACGGGCATGGCTGCGACCCGCTCAATCGGTGCATCAAGATAGTCAAACGCCTCTCGCACGACAAGTGCGGCGATCTCCGCACCGAAACCAGCCCTACCGACTGCCTCGTGTGCAATGAGTAGCCGATTCGTTTTCCGAACAGAGTCGAAGATGCTCTCTTTGTCGAGCGGCATTAGCGTTCTCGGATCGATGATTTCGGCAGAGATCCCTTCCTCAGCAAGTGTATCTGCGGCGATGAGTGCGTTCAAGACCATCCGCGATGTCGCGAGAATTGTTATATCATCACCCTCACGTTTCACGTCCGCGACACCCAACGGAATTGTATACTCTTCGTCAGGGATTTCTCCCTCTTCTGTATAGAGGAGTTTATGCTCAATGAACATAATCGGATTGTCGTCTCGGATGGCAGTTTTCAGTAACCCTTTTGCATCGTAAGGTGTAGAGGGCATCACAACGAGCAAACCGGGGATGTGCACGAACCACGCTTCAAGGCTCTGTGCATGCTGCGCTGCGGAGGATCGACCGGCACCCCCCTGCGTCCGAATCACGAGTGGCACATCCAACTGCCCGCCGACCATATAACGAATCTTCGCGACCTGGTTCACGATCTGGTCCATACCCACCGCTGTGAAGTCGATGTACATCAACTCTGCGACGGGACGCATACCTGTGACCGCTGCACCGAGCGCAGTACCAATGATGGCGGCTTCCGAGATCGGCGTGTTTCGGATGCGGTCCTTTCCAAAATCTTGGAACAGTCCGTCTGTTACTTTATAAGCACCGCCGTACTCAGCGATGTCTTCACCCATCAGAAAGACGGCATCATCGCGTTCCATCTCTTCTACGAGTGCTTCCTTGAGCGCGTCCCGATACGTAATCGTCTTCATTCAATCTCCTTTACCTTTTGATAGCGTGCTATATGAATCCATCTTTAAAACGCGTTTTCCGCCTTCAACCATTCAAGCGTCTGTGCAAATGCTGCAACTGTTTTCGTGATGTCTTCCTCCGTATGCGCTGCCATCGTCATTCCACCGTTACTGGCGAGATCAACGCCGTTCAGCAACAGGCCACAGCGGAGACGCTCCAGCATATCTGGATCGCTGTTACCTTTCAGTTTCCGATAATCCCACGTGTGCGGATCGAAATCGGAGGCACGGACATCTTTTTCACCGTGTCCTATGAGCAGTCTAATCCCCGAAAATTCGCCGTAAACCACCCAGTCGAGTCCGTAGTCATCAATAACGCTGTTGAGCTCTGTGCGAAGTTGTGTTGCGATCCGATGCGCCTGCTTGTGCGGTTCGCCTGTTTTAATGATGTTGAGCATGGCGATCCCCGCGGCGGCAGAGAGTGGGTTCGCGTTGAAGGTGCCGGGGTGTGGCATTTTCAAGCCGTCGCGTTCTGATTTCATGGAGATCAATTCAAGGATCTCTTCTTTGCCAACAAGCGCGCCACCGGGGAGTCCACCCGCCAAAATCTTCGCCAGCGTTGTCATGTCTGGTGTGACGTTGTAATGTGCTTGCGCACCGCCGGGTGCGACCCGGAATCCGGTGATTACTTCATCGAAAATCAACAACACGTCGTGTGCTGCTGTCAGTTCACGCAGCTGCTTTAAAAATGTCCCGTCCGTCGGAACGATGCCGAAGGATGCGCCTGTCGGTTCGAGGATGACACAGGCGATGTCTTCGTCTGTTTTCAGCAGTGTCTCAACAGCGTCAATGTCGTTGGGTGGACATAGCAACGTTGTATCTTTTATCTCTTGTGGGATACCGGGAACACTCATATCGAAAGGTGGATATGCGCCTAAGATGAGGCTGTCGTGCCAACCGTGGAAATGTCCAGCGAATTTCAACACTTTATTTTTTCCTGTATAGGTCCGCGCAAGGCGGATTGCCATCAGTGTTGCTTCCGTGCCGGAACTAACGAATCGGACGCGTTCCGCTGAAGGAATTAACTGCGTCACGAGCGAACCCCATTCTAATTCCAATGGATGACATGCACCATAGTGTGTACCGCGTTGCATCTGTGTTGTTACGGCTTCCACGACTTCCGGTGGATTGTGTCCGAGGAGCAGTGCCCCGTGTCCCGCCCAGTAATCGATGAACTCCCTATCCTCAAGCCCCCACTTTTTTGAGCCTTCGGCACGGGTGATGTAAACCGGAAAGGGTGACATATACCGTCCATCGTGCGTTACGCCATCGGGAAACAGATGGTTCGCAGCGTCTGACATCTCTCTATCTTTTGCAAAAGTTTTTTGGTAGCGTTCTAAAATGGTGTGCATCTTTATTTCCTCGTCTTTTTTCAGTATTTGCGAATAATTATATCATACTTCCATTTTATTTGCTTTTTAATTTTACTTTTTTATTTTACCTTGCGGAGGAACAGCGTGCGTTCAACTCTCACATGCGTTTCTCAAATCCGTCCTCCACTACGTTACGGACTACAGGTTTGGAACTAAAGAACACCTTGATTTCGCCAGTCGTTCTGATAAGGGAGTACTGACAACTGACGACTGATAACTATTTTTTATCTTTTGACATTTCCTTCAAGACATAGTATAATTTTGCCCTACATCATTTCTCAAGGAGCGTTTCATGAAACAGATAGATGGCGGGATCACCGCGGTTTCGGGTATCCGGGCATCAGGTATCCATGCCGGAATTAAAGCAGCCGATGCAAAGGACGTAGCACTCATCGTTACCGATACGCCAGCGACCACCGCTGGAGTCTTCACAAAGAATAGCGTCACCGCTGCGCCAGTTCTTGTATGTCGCGAGCATCTCAGCGATGGACATGCACAAGCCGTTATTGTCAATAGCGGGAATGCCAACGCTTGCACCGGCGAGGTAGGCATGGCAAACGCACGACGGATGGCTGCCGCAACCGCCGAACAACTCGGTATAGATGCGAATCTCGTTCTCGTCTCCTCCACTGGCGTTATCGGACAGCAATTGCCAATGGACAAAATCGAAAGCGGGATCCAAGCCGCCGCGAGTGCTCTCAGCACCGAAGGTGGTGCCGATGCCGCGGAAGCGATTATGACGACCGATACGCATCCGAAATCTGTCGCCGTAGCGGTGGAGGTTGACGGTGTACCTGTGAAAATCGGTGGGATCGCCAAAGGGTCCGGTATGATCGCCCCCAATATGGCGACGATGCTCTCCTATCTGACCACGGATGTCCGAATCAGTGCCGAAATGCTCCAAACTGCCTTAAACCGCGTCGTAGATGATACCTACAATCTCTTGACGGTTGACACCGACCGCAGCACGAATGATACTGTGCTGATTCTCGCGACCGGTGTTGCTGATAACGCCAATATCGTTGCAACGGATGGAGAAGATTACGAAGCGTTTTGTGAGGGACTCCAGTTTGTCTGCACCGAGTTGGTAAAGATGCTCGCCCGTGATGGCGAAGGTGCAACGAAACTCGTTGAGGTGATCGTCAAACACGCCAAAAATCGGAGCGATGCTGAAAGCGCGGCGCGTGCAGTTGCGGAGTCGCCACTCGTTAAAACTGCCGTTTTTGCCAACGATGCCAATTGGGGGCGAATCATGATGGCGATTGGAAAATCGGGAGCGGAATTTGACCCGTATCAGGTGGATGTCTATCTTGCCGATTATCGACTCGTCGAAAACGGAATGGACGCTGGTTACGATGAAGACAAAGCCACCGCGCTGTTCGCCCAGGATCCAGTGCGGATCACGATTGATCTTCGCGCTGGGGACACTGAGATAACGATGTGGACCTGCGATTATTCCTACGATTATATTCGGATTAATGCGGATTACCGCACTTAGTCTGTTGGTACGTCTCGGTGGTGTCAAAAATTTTTGACAAAAAATCAAATTTTTGCTATTTTAATTTGACATTTAAAAGCAAATATATTAAACTATATATGCTTTGAAGATGTGTACTCTCTTCTGCGCAAATTATCAATATTATGCGGGAGTAGCTCAGTGGTAGAGCTCCACCTTGCCAAGGTGGAGGTCGCGAGTTCAAATCTCGTCTCCCGCTCCATCTTTTGGTGGCGTAGCCAAGTGGTAAGGCCAGAGTCTGCAAAACTCTTATTCGTCGGTTCGATTCCGACCGCCACCTCCATTCTTTTCTCTAAACGGGCGATTAGCTCAGGTGGCTAGAGCGTTTGCTTGACATGCAAGAGGTCGCTGGTTCAAGTCCAGCATCGCCCATCCTTCCACAATTCTTGCTCCAACGGATGTCCGCTGCGAAGTTCCCTCAAAACTGCACCGCTTTGTGCATTTTTTTAGATTGGTTTGCCCTTTTTCGTGCAATTCAACGACTGTAAAGCCGGTTTTATCGCTCTATTGAGCGTGTTTTCATTGGCATAGAAATTGCATCATATTTCTTATGAATAATAGTTGTAGAAATATCATTGGGTCAGTCTTTGCCAAGGAGTGAAACAGTGCGAACAATTTTTGCCAGATCAACTTTTGTTTTTGTGATTGTGCCGCTAATTGTCATTATTAATATGGGATGCGGTTTGGGCGTTTTCAAACAAAGCCGAGAAACTGCAATTCCCGTAAAAACACAAGGGAGTACTTTCATTGTTGTAGATACTACGGATGTGAAAAATCCGATAGTTGCGAGTTCTATTCCGCTGCCGTTCCGTGTCGGTTCAAACAACAACGTTGTCTTTTCAGGGCAGTACGCTTATATTACGACAACGCAACACCTACACGTCATTGAACTATCTGCCCCTCAGTATCCATCTTATGTAACATCTCTGGCGTTCTCTGATGAAATTGGCAAGGCACGCGTAGTTGGAGATCAGGTCTATATAGCGAGTCGTTATAAACTTTATGTTGTCAATGTCTCAAATCCGAATCGTCCAGTACTGCGATCTATCGTACGCTTAAACCACACAAACAAAATCAAAGATTTTGATGTTCATGAATCTTACCTATATGTTATGGATACCAATGACTATCTGCATATTTTTCATTTAGCAAAGGAGAACGCTCAATTCGTTGACGCTGTTGCCCTACCGCAATTCTGGTTTTTAGGGCTTATACCCAAGGGACCTACAGTAAAACCGATTCATAGAGCCAAGTCTTGGCAGGTCCTACTTGCCTATCAAAATGGGAACTTCTTGGAGTTATGTGGTGATAGATATGATAAACTCCGATTTTCAAAGGATTATCTGGTATTTGCTAACTATAGAGACTCAAACCCGTATATTACAATTGTCTGGCCAAGATCACGCTACGTGCGGCGTGGCGGCATGCTTGAACATTACGACGTGACGGGAAACTGTCTCGCGCATCTCTACACGGTCAATCTCGGAAAACGTACAGATGTGTATGCCGCTAACGCAGGAAATGTACTTTTGGTCGCTCAAGATCAGTGGAGTCATCTGATATCCGCTAAAGATAAAGTGGGAGCCCTCACAGATTTTCAGATTTCAGGTGATCTGCTTTACACATCAAACGCGAACGGATTCTTCTCTATTATTGATCTTGTTGAAGGTCACACGGATCGTTTTTTATCGGTCGCCCGCCTTGGAACATTACATCCAATGAGTATAGCCGTTGGTGAGAACTACACCGGTGTGTTATGTGATTCGGACGATTTGAAATAGCGAAGTCCTTTATACCGTAAACCTCATCGTCAATCGAATAAAACCCTCCAAAAACTAAGCGGTTTGACTTGACAGGTTTTTTAATTGGCATTTCCGCCTTATATCGTGTAGAATTATTTCGTAAACGGAGTCCGAAAAAGGACGTTAAATCTATTAAGACCAATTTTGAAACCTACACGAATGGACATATAGAGAGTAAACCGCAATGCGTGAACCCAATCAACCTGAAGATTACGAACAACGCCTACGCCATTCGACCGCGCATATCATGGCGTATGCCGTACAAAAACTATTTCCAGATGGCGAACGTACCGTTAAACTCGCAATCGGACCGCCGATTGAAAACGAGTTCTATTACGATATGGAGGTGCCACGCCCGATTACACCCGACGATTTCCCCGAAATCGAAAAGCACATGAAGGCGATGATTAAATCCAATGTGCCTTTTGAACACGAAACCTGGACCTACGATGATGCCCGTGAATGGTTCGGTGAACGAGACCAAAAATTCAAACTTGAATTAATAGACGGAATCTCTGACCGGGAAGTTAGTGCGAGCGATGAGGGTGTTGCCGACGAAGGTGTCTCTATCTATCACAACGGTGATTTCACAGACTTATGTAAAGGACCACACGTTGAAAAAACAGGCGAATGCCGATATTTCAAACTGCTCCGCGTTTCAGGAGCCTATTGGCGCGGTGATAGCAATCGCGAGCAGTTGCAACGAATTTACGGCACCGCATGGGAGACTAAAGCCGACCTTCAGGCATACTTAACACAACGCGAAGAAGCCGCCAAACGCGACCATCGCAAACTCGGACGTGAGTTGGAACTCTTTCAGATGCATCCCGAATCTCCCGGCAGTGCGTTTTGGCTCCCCAAAGGCGCGTTTATCTATAATCTCCTGTCTGAGAAAGTGCGGAAACTCTATCTCAGCGAAGGCTATCAAGAGGTACGGACACCTCTTATCTACGATAGTAGTCTCTGGGAAACTTCTGGGCATTGGGAACACTATAAAGACGACATGTTCCTCGTCGAAAGCGATGATGGTGAATCAGTAAGTGCGCTCAAACCGATGAACTGTCCGGCGCACATGCTCATTTATAAAAGCACACGCCACAGTTACCGAGACCTGCCCTACCGCCTACACGACCAAGGCGTATTGCATCGCAACGAAGCCACAGGTACACTGACTGGCTTATCGCGCGTCCGCCAAATGTGTCAGGATGACGCTCACAACTTTGTCACCGAAGACCAGATTGCGGATGAATACGAGCGCATTCTTGGACTCTTCCAACGCATTTATGGCACTTTCGATTTACCGTTCCGATGTGATTTGAGTACACGAAACCCGGAGAAGTTTATGGGCGATGTGGAGGTCTGGGATCGCGCGGAAACAATTCTTAAGGATGTGTTAAAAAACAATCAGGTTGAGCACACTATTGATCCCGGCGAGGCAGCATTCTACGGTCCCAAACTCGATTTTCAAGTGCGGGATTCACTGAACCGAGATGTGCAGTGTGCTACCGTGCAACTCGATTTCCAACTGCCCGAACGGTTTGATCTCGTTTATGTCGCACCGGACGGGTCTGAAAAGCGTCCCGTGGTTATCCATCGTGCGATTTGTGGAAGTTTTGAACGCTTCATCGCGATGCTGATTGAGCATTATGCCGGAGCCTTTCCGACATGGCTCTCTCCGGTCCAATGTGTTGTGATGACGATCAGCCAACGCTTCGTTGCCTACGGCAAAGAGGTCGAGCAGCTTCTCTCGCAAAAAGGGTGTCGTGTTGCGTTGGATAACAGCGACGACAAGATTGGCGCGAAGATTCGCCAAGCCCGCTTGCAGCGTGTTCCATATATGCTAATTATTGGTGGACGCGAGGAGGAGAGTCGCACCGTCAGCGTTCGCAGTCGAGATGAAGGCGACATCGGTGCAATGGCACTTGACACCTTCGTTGACAAAATCGTTCAGGAAGCCGACTTAGATTTTTAATTGGCAATCAGCCATCAGCAGTCAGCGATCAGAAAGAGAACCTTGTGGTGGTTATCGTAAACATTCCTGCCATACTGTGCCCTGCTGACAACCGAATGCTGATGGCTGAGAACTATTCGCAAAAAGGAGCATTTCTAATGGATAAAATTTTGACAGTCAAGCCTATCGTTTATAGCCTTACAATTTGCGCCTTCCTCACCGGAATAATAGTTTTTAGCGGTTGCAGTTCTTCTAAACAAGTTACCCGTGTTGCTGCCGACACCACGATTGATCTGTCTGGACGTTGGAATGACACAGATTCTCGCATGGTTGCTAATAAGATTATTGGCGATTGCTTAAATCACCCGTGGATAAACGATCACGGTATAAATACCGGTGGGAAACCGGTTGTGATTGTAGGCGGCATCCGTAATAAAAGCATGGAACATATCCCTGTCGCTACATTTATAACCGATATTGAGCGCGCCTTCATTAATTCGGGGAAGGTCCGCACTGTATCAAGTTCGAGTGAACGTAGTGAGATTCGCGAAGAACGCGCCGACCAAGGAGAATTCGCTGCACTCGAAACCGTTAAACGGATGGGACGCGAACTCGGTGCCGACTACATGATGACAGGTGAAATCAATACGATTGAGGACCGTGAGGGCGGCGATCAGGTCGTCTTCTATCAAACAGATCTCACGTTGACAAACATTGAGACGAACGAGAAGATTTGGATCGGTCAGGAGAAGATTAAGAAGTTCGTTGGACGAGGCAAGTTTAAAATGTAAAACGTTCGCGATGCGTCTGTTGGGGCGGGTCCCCGTGCCTGCCCGCTATTATTCGCTTCATATTTACGGAGACCGATGATCAAAACACTCCCTTTTCTGCTTATTATTTCCCTGATGATAGGGTGTGGCGGCTATAAATTTCAAGAAGTCATAGAACCACTGGAGAGTGGACAGCCAGAAAGTGCCTACACCTATCTTCAGAAACACGCACCGAAAACACCGGATATTCCATACCAGTTTGAATTGGGGTTGGTCGCCCATTACGCCAACCATTTTACGGAAAGCAATGCAGCACTTGACATAGCCGGAGATATTGCAGAGGACCGTTATACGAAAAGTGTTTCAAAAGAGTTAGGTTCCTTGGTCACCTCCGACAAATTACGTCCTTATTCTGGTACGCAGTATGAACGGCTGCTAAGCCACTATTATCGTGCGCTCAATTATGTCTATCAAGGTCAGTTAGATGGCGCATTGGTAGAGTGCCGCCGTGCCACGAATCTCATTAACTACTTCAAGGGTGAAGACGAGAAGTATGATTTCTTCGGCACTGGTTTTTTGGCATACCTTTCTGGCGTATTATTTGAAGCCACTGGTGAGTGGAATGATGCCTTGATTTCTTACAAGCAAGCCGCCGAATACTATAAAAACGCCTCAGAAAAAACCGGCGTGGAAACACCAAAAGACATCGGAAACGCACTGGTCCGATTGACACGCAGGCTTGGGTTTGCTGATGAGTTTGAGCGTTACCAGCAGCAATATGGTGAACTTCCACCACGTCCTGAAAATACCGGCGAGTTGATTCTCTTTTATGAAAGCGGCTACGTCCCTGCCAAAACTGAAGAGTCTTTGACGTTTCCGATCCTGAAAAAAGATGATGTGGAAGATGAAAAGTTTGTTCCTACGCTGATAGGACGCCAAGGAATGGTCTTTGAGGATGTCGAATTGGAATATCTCCTGCGGGTCGCGATTCCGACAATTAGTTCCCATCGTCCGCGCTTCGCAGGAATCAAAATAGCAGTAGGACAAGATCAAAAGACAGGCGTGCTTGTAGAAGATGTGGAAACCATCGCAATAGAAACCTTCAATGCACAACGTCCTCTCATTCTCTTGCGAACTTTAGCACGTGCCTTAGGGAAATACCTACTGACTCGACAGGCAAATAAGAAACACGAAGCTTTAGGTCTCCTTACGAATCTCGCGGGCGTTTTAACAGAGCAGGCGGATACGCGTTCTTGGCGAACACTGCCGAATCAGATTTTTATGGTGCGGATGCCGCTCCCCGCAGGCACGCATACACTCAATCTCTCATTTTTAGATGCAAATGGACGGGTCCGCGGAAGTCAGTCCGTGCCGGACATTAAGATTGATGCAAATCGGATAACCTTTTGGAATCATCGAACTTATGAGTGATCCTCTTTGAATCGTAATTTGGACAAAAAACATGGAACGGATTTATTTAGATTACAACGCCACAACACCACTCCATCCGGAAGTCCGGGACGCGATGATGCCCTATCTTACCGAGGCATTCGGCAACGGCTCCAGTATCCACGCTTATGGGCGGGAGGCACGCACTGCGATTGACACCGCACGCGAACAGGTCGCGGAACTTATCGGTGCCAAAAGTCCGAGTGAGATTGTTTTCACTGGGAGCGGTACCGAAGCAGATAACCACGCCATCAAAGGGTTGACCGAGTTGCAAAAGAGCCGCGGCGCAGGCAACCATATTATCACCTCCTCTGTAGAACATCACGCTGTCTTGCATACCTGTCAATATTTGGAACAGTGCGGTTTTGAGGTAACTTATCTTCCCGTAGATAGGTATGGACGAATTGATATTGAGCAGCTCCGCGAGGCGATCCGCGACACGACGGTGCTGATCTCCATCATGCACGTCAACAACGAGAATGGTACTGTCCAGCCGCTTGAAAAGATATGTGAAATCGCTCAGGAACACGAGATCCCTCTCCACACCGATGCCGTGCAATCGGTTGGAAAGTTGGAGATGAACGTCCAAGCACTCGGCGTGAATCTCTTGGCGTTTTCTGGGCACAAGATTTACGCGCCCAAGGGTATTGGTGTCCTCTATATCCGCCGCGGCACTCGGTTGGCGAACCTCGTCCACGGGGGTTCGCATGAACGCAACCGACGTGCCGGATCCGAAAACGTCCCTGCTATCGTAGGGCTTGGTGCTGCTGCTGATCTTGCGAAACAGGAGCAGCGTACCTACGCACAGCATCTTGACTCATTAACCCAGCAATTGCGCGAAGGATTGGATACACACATTGATCGGTTACACTACAATGGACACCCCGACCACTGTGCACCCGGCACGCTTAACGTCTCCTTTGAAAATGTGGAGGGCGAAAGCCTCATCTTACGCTTGGATATGGAAGGCATCTGTGTCTCAACGGGTTCGGCGTGTACTTCCGGCTCTATGGAGCCGTCGCATGTCCTCGCCGCACTCGGTTTACCGCCACGTTTAGCACAAGGCACCGTCCGTTTTTCGCTCGGTAGAAACACAACCGAAGCCGAGATTGACGCGGTTATTGCCAAACTACCAAAAGTCATCCAGCAGATGCGTACACTATATAGAGGATAGATTTTCCATCAATCTTCGGGCAGGAGACCCCATGCTTTAGCTTGGGGAGGAATGCCCACACCTATATTTTTTTTCTTGATATTGGTTCAAGATGTAATATGATGATAGTATCACGTTGAAAACCAGCAAGACGAGCATAGTCTCTCGGAAACCATGTGCTGGTTTCCTCCCACTTGTCAGGGATAAACGCGTGATACGTGCGACTCCATGAAAAAGAAACGAAAAAGAAAACAGCACCGCAGAGTGTATAAATATCAGATACGCGAACACCCACAAAGTATGCGTCTTGGCAACATGCTTGACGACTTGTGTGATGTGCATAACCATTTTCTCAAACTTGAGAACCGCTATTACCGTATCTATGGTAAGTATGCGGGGCGTTATCGGTTGCAGCCCCATTTGACACATTTGCTCCAACGCACACACCAACATTGGGCATGGATACCGCGCGACACCCTTGACGCTGTGATTATTCGTCTGCACCTTGCTTGGGAAAGTTTTTTTGACATACCAGGTTGTGGTCGTCCAAAGTTTAAGCGTAAAGGTCGTTATCGTTCCGCCAAGTTTCAAACTGCCTATCTTCTTGAAGAAGGTCGTGTGCGTATTTCGTTCAAAGAATGGGACGAATCGACACAAACATTTAAGTTCAATAAACGCTGGTTCTCTTTCCACCAGCACCGTGAATGGCAGGGGAAGGTCTGCTATATCCAAATCCTTCGCGATGCTGCTGGCACTTACTATCTGTATATCGTGACAGATGACAATTCGAGAGAAATCTTGCCTGCTACAGGTGAAAGCGTAGGAGCAGATTTCGGTATAGATACATACTTGACCCTTAACACGGGTGAGAAAATACAACACCCACAACCTTTGAAACAATCCTTGAACGAACTCCGAAAACGCAACAAAGCACTCAGCCGAAAAGTCAAAGGTTCTAACAATTGGTGGCGTGCTGTCGGTGAACTTGCGAGACTGTATCGGCATATTGCTAACCAACGCAAAGACTGGCACTACAAACTTGCGACAGATCTTTGCCGAAGGTTTGACTTTATCGCGACCGAGACGCTGAACCTTGAAGGTATGAAACGGCTTTGGGGACGTAAAGTCTCTGACCTTTCGTTTGGACAGTTTGTTGACATATTGAAGTTCAAGTGTTTCAAACATAATCGCGAGTTCCGTCAAGTCGGGCAGTGGACCCCTACAACAAAACCGTGTTCGGATTGCGGGTATCACAACAAAAATCTTTCTCTTTCAGATAGGCAGTGGACATGTCCGGAATGTGGTTCATACCACGACCGCGACATAAACGCTGCGATAAACATTTTACGGGCTGCTCGTGGTCCCGTTGTGGAGACGGTGTAAGACGATTGACGCGTTTGCGAAAACCGCTACCGTCTACGAAGCACAAGCCCCTGCCTTTAGGCAGTGGGTGCCTTGACTCTCACCCAACCGAGGTAAGTACGGTTTCCAACTGGGATTCCTGCTCGTTACTGGCGAAGAGGTGCCGTTCTTCCAACTGGTAACACCTCTTCACTTTGATTTGACTGCAGCCCCTTTTTGTATATTTTAAAAATACGATTGTTCATTTTTTGTGCAGCTTGCCTCGTTGAATCTACACATTTCCCGCGAATTCGGCGTATTCAACATTGGCACGAAAATTGCTACTACCTTCATATCAACAGTTTTACGTTTTGGAGGTAAGGACATAATGAACAGAAAAGTAACCTCGCATGCTTTAATGATTGCATTGATGTGTCACGTTATTATTGCTTTTGTTGTCGGAATCTATCTGCTCGGACAGACGAGAGAGTTTAAGGATCTGATAGGTATCGAAATCCTGGAACTGAAGGAACGACCGACACCTAAGGTGGCGACGTATGTCGTGAAACCTTCCATTAAACCGAGTATTCCGATGCAAAGCACTGTCATTGAACAGATTCAGATGCAGCCCCGTGTGGAGACGATACCTCCTCGCGAGTCTCGGTTCCAGCCACAGACAGGCCTGAAATTTTCGAGCCAAACCGTTAAAGTAAAGCCCCCAACAGATCCGAACGTCCCGAAAGTAAACACCTTGAATCCGAGGGTGCCAACAAGTGTGATACACGGTGAGGTGTTGATGTTAGATGCACCTGATGCTTTGGCATTTTCTGCACCTGTGGTAACAGCCCTTTCCGTTCAAGCGAGAAACGTCAACCGCGGTATTGCAGGACAGTTAAAAGTCACCCTTGAACGTCCACCGGGTCTGACAATGGTTGAGAACGTTGGTGCTGCACGCGATGCGCTTGACGATGTCGTCAAGAACGTTACGCTTTCCAAGTATGTTGTCCCACCGCTACCGAATGGGGAACCAGGGGGGCGCGTGATTGGCAAAGGCAGAGACATCCAAGGCGTATTTCGTTTTACACGCATCCGACACACGCTCTCTGACTGGTGGGCGGATGCTTCTGCGCTCAACTCATTGACGCAATGGCTCAATGAACGCACCAAAATTAAAGCCGATATGAACGTTGAAGGCGGCGCATTGAAACTCAACGATGCCAGCCTCTTCAAAACGCCGCTCGTTTTTATGACCGGACATGATCCAGCAGTTGTCCGATCTCGCGATCTCCACCGAAAAAATTATGGTGCTGGTAGAATAGATGGTCGTTTCTCTGACAACGAAGCAGCAGGACTGCGTCGCTATCTCGTCGAAAAAGGTGGGCTCCTCGTCTTTGACGACTGCGGTGTAGAGGCACCTGCACAGGCGATGACTCGCCTCTTCCTGGCGCAGATGCGATACATTATGCCTGAATATCACATTGGGCGCATTTCCAACGATCACGAAGTCTATAATAACTTCTATGGGATGGGTGGACCTCCGATCGGATATGACATCTTCTGGTGGGGCACACGTCCACCGAAACGGAACTACCTCGAAGGTATCTCCATCGGTGGCAAACTCTCCGTTATCGTTATCCGTCGTGACTACATGTGCTCAATGGAGTCTATCAGTCTCCCTGTGCGTAGTGTTCACTATTCACCTGGTGTCTTTCGTTTCATGACAAACGTTGTAGTATACGCGTTGACACACGGCGCGATTTCCGACTACTCCGGTTATGTCCCGAAGGATTTATTACGTGAAAAGGAACTTCCGACGCGTCCACCTGCTGCCGCGAGGGTTGGTAGTTTCGAGTAGCATCTTTACCTTCCAGCGCGTCCAAGTTTCCTTGAAGGAACTAAAAAGTAGGTTGGGTTGAACGCAGTGAAACCCAACTTATTCTCTAATTTCACACTGCCCTCGTAATTCCAAGTCTTACCGTACTTGCCATAGTTCCACTGAAGGTTGCCCTTTTTTGTGCAATCTGATGCCCCCTTCCGTGCAATTTAACCCGTTTAAGCCACGAATTACCGCAGATTCAGCGTTGTTTGCATTGGCACAGAAATTGCATTTACCTCTAACAACGATTATTTTTGGAGGTAATAACGAATGCGTACGAAAAGAACCTCAGGTGCCTTGTTGACTTCTTTGGGACTTCACCTTGTGTTAGCGTTTGTTGCTGGTCTTTATCTGATTGCTCAAACGCCTCATTTCCAAGAATTCATAGGTGTTGAAGTACTCAAACAGCAAGCACCACCGAAACCTACGGTACGGAAACTTATTGTGAGATCTTTTACGAAACCGACTGTTCCGACGCAAAATACAATTGTTGTTGAACAGGCGCCAGTGAAACCCCGTGTAACAACCGTCTTCGGTGATAAGGATATTTTCCGACCCCAGACAGTGCTTGGGGTTTCAAATCAGACTGTCAAAGTCGAAGCACCAATCAATCCAAATGTGCCGAAAGTGGTCGCCCCGAATGCGTCAGTCCCACCAACTGTAACACATACAGATGTTCCAGTTTCAAACGCTCCCGATGCCTTGGCGTTCTTTGCTCCTGTGGCAAGTGTCCCAGCTGGACCGGCTAATATTGGTCGTGGTGTTGCTGGCACTGCAGTTCAGGTAAAGATTGCTTTTGAGCATCCACCTGGACTTGCGATGGTCGAATATGTTGGTGCCGTAAATAGCAGTATTGATCATGTTAATAGAAGAATAAATCTTGGTTCTGACGAAGTGCCACCTGCTCCCAGGGGTGAGCCGCATGGCCACGTTATCGGAAGAGGGAAAGACATCCGTGGTGTATTCCGTTTCACACGGGTCAAACATAGTCTCTCTGACTGGTGGGCGGATGCTTCTTCCTTGAACGCGTTAACCAAGTGGCTCAACGAGCGAACGAAAATCAAAACCGACATGAATGTTGAAGGTGGCGCAGTGAAGCTCACCGATGCCAACCTCTTCAAAATGCCGCTCGCCTTTATGACAGGACATGATCCAGCACTTGTCCGTTCTCGAAACCTCCTTGGACGGCAATATGGTGGTGGTAAACTGGATGGCCGTCTCAGTGAGGCTGCGGCTGCGGGGCTGCGTCGGTACCTTGTTGAGAAAGGTGGATTCCTTGTCTTTGACGACTGTGGTGTGAATGCACCTGCACAGGGGATGGTTCGTCTGTTTCTCGCACAGATGCGTTATGTGATGCCTGAGCATCAGGTTGAGCGGATCCCAAATGATCACGAAGTTTATAACAACTTCTATGAAATGGGGGGTCCTCCCGTCGGCTTCGACATCTTCTGGTGGGGCACACGTCCACCGAAACGGAATTATCTTGAAGGTATCTCTGTTGGGGATAAGTTGTCTGTTATCGTTGTCCGTCGCGACTATATGTGCTCGATGGAAGCCGTGAGTCTCCCGACGCGTCCTGTTCACTATTCACCGGGTGTATATCGTTTCATGACGAATGTTGTGGTGTATGCGTTGACACACGGTCAGATTTCTGACTACTCTGGTTATGTGCCGGAGAATAAGTTAGCGAAGACAGAGCTCCCGACACGCGCCCCTCAAGCCGCAAGAGTCGGTAATTTTGAATAGCGTTTTGTGTCTAAGAGCAGTTAAAAACTGTTCACTTTATCCAAGGTTGTTCAGTTATCTACCGCTGGTAACTGAACAACTCTATTAGGATTGGCATCAAAATTATATTTGTCTCGATAAGTTTATCTTTTCGAGGAAGTTTATCTTTTCGAGGTGATGACGAATGCGTGAGAAAATAACTTCAGGTGCGTTAATAACTTCGTTGGTCCTTCATCTTATCATCGCTTTTGTTGCTGGTATCTATCTTGTCACACAGACTGAACGGTTTAAAGACTTGATGGGCATTGAAGTGCTCCAACCCGAAGAGCCACCGAAACCTATGATTGGGCGGTCTCTTGTAAAACCCGCTGTTAAGCCGACTGTTCCAACACGAAAAATTGTCATTGAGCAGATTCAGGTGCCACCACGTTTGGATACTGTGTTTCTCCGTGAACCGACGTTCCGATCGCAGAAGGTACTTGGGTTTTCGTACCAAACCGTCAGAGTAAAACCGCCAATAGATCCAAACAGACTGAAAGTAGTTACGCCGAACCGGGCAGTGCCAACAGATGTGATACATGCTGATTTACTCGTGTCAGATGCCCCAGATGCCTTAGCATTTTCCGCGCCTGTGATAACGGTACCTTCCGCACGAACGAAAGATGTTGTCCGTGGTATCGCAGGACATTTGAAGGCCACTCTTGAGCATCCACCGGGACTCTCAATGGTTGAAAATGTCGGTGCTGCACGCGATGCGCTCGGCGATGTCGTCGAAAACATTACCCTTTCCAGTTATGTCGTACCACCTCTTCCCAAAGGCGAACCGGGTGGACGCGTCATCGGTAAAGGTAGGGACATCCACGGTGTGTTCCGTTTTGCTCGCGTCCGGCATGAACTTTCTGACTGGTGGGCAGATGCTTCTGCACTCAACGCCCTGACGCAATGGCTCAACGAACGCACGAAAATCAAAACCGATATGAACGTTGAGGGAGGCGCGGTGAAACTCAACGATGCAAACCTCTTCAAGACACCGCTCGCCTTTATGACAGGACATGATCCGGGGCTCGTCCGTTCTCGGAAGATGTATGGATGGAAGTATGGTACCGGTAGAATAGATGGTCGCCTCAGCGAGTCTGAAGCCGCTGGTATGCGTCGCTATCTCGTTGAAAAAGGCGGCTTTCTCGTCTTTGACGACTGTGGTGTGAATGCTCCTATGCAGGCAATGGTTCGCCTTTTTCTCTCACAGATGCGTTACGTCATGCCTGAATATCAAGTTGAACGGATCTCCAACAACCACGAAATTTACAATAACTTCTATGGGATGGGGGGTCCTCCAGTCGGTTTTGACATCTTCTGGTGGGGCACACGTCCACCGAAACGGAACTACCTTGAAGGTATCTCTGTTGGTGAGAAGTTGTCCGTTGTTGTCCGTCGCGATTACATGTGCGCGATGGAGACTGTCAGTTACCCGACGCGTAGTGTCCACTATTCGCCAGGAGTCTACCGTTTCATGACGAATGTGGTAGTGTATGCGTTGACGCACGGCTCGATTCCTGACTATTCCGGTTATGTGCCGGAAGACTTATTACTTGAAAAAGAACTTCCGACGCGTCCACCTGCCGCTGCGAGGGTTGGCAGTTTTGAATAGCGTTTCTCCGGTAGCAACAATTCCCTTTTCCTCTTGACAAAAAAGACATATTCCATACAATAGGATGCATTGTTTCCAGAATCTATCACACTGCTAACTAAATTTATATCTAAAGGACCCACATAATGGAAAAAACGCATCTACTTCAGGCACCACACCTCCATGCGATTGCACGCAATATCTTCGTTGCCGCCGGTGCATCGCGGCACATTGCAGAGGATGTCGCCGAAATCCTTGTTAACGCCAACCTCGCCGGACACGATTCACACGGTGTGCTACGTGTACCTGCTTATCTACGCGGCATTGATGATGGACACTTGAATCCTGCCGCTGAACCCGAAGTCCTCGCGGAAACCCCTAATACTTTACGTGTTGATGCGCAACGTGGATTTGGACACTATGTCTCGCGTTGGTCAATTAGCAAAGCCATTGAGAAAGCAAAAACTGCTGTCTCCTGCTCTGTCAGCATCAGCAACATTGGACATATCGGACGATTGGGCGAATATGCAGAGGCAGCGGCGAAGTCCGGATGTATTGGACTTATCAGCGTAGGATCAGGTGGTAAAGGTGGGGGGCCGACGGTGCCTTATGGTGGTTCGCAAGGCACTTTCAGCACAAACCCAATTGCCTTGGGGGTGCCAACCGGCGATGACAGTCCTTTTATCGTTGATTATGCCACGAGTATGATTGCTGAGGGGAAGATCCAGGTCGCGCGGAGCAAAGGTATCGACTTACCGGAGGGCTGCATCCTTGATAAAGAGGGGATGCCGAGTGTCAAACCCGCCGACTTCTACGATGGTGGTGCACTCCTTGCATTTGGGAAACATAAAGGTTATGCTCTTGCTATGTTCACTTGTCTCCTTGGTGGATTGGCTGGGACATTTGACACAGAAAGTGGCAGAATGGGTGGCACTTTCATGCAAGCCATTGATGTCAACGCTTTCACACCGGTTGATGAATATCAGAGAGGTGTCCGTGCCTTCTTAGACGGCATCAAATCCACACCACCGGCACCGGGCTTTGATGAGGTATTGGTTCCTGGTGATTTTGAGCACCGGTTCCGCACACAGCGATTGGTGGAAGGGATTGAGATACCCGATACTATCTACAATCAACTTCAGGAAGCTGCAGACAAATTGGGCGTTTCCATCGGCGAGGAAACCATTGAGGAAGACGACAAGGCACACTATGGTACGCTTTAGAAACGGCAGTCAGCAGTCAGTAATCAGCAGAGAGAATGGAAGCATGGAAGACGGGCACCTAACCTTCCTGCCTTCCTACCTTCCAACCAAACGCCGCAAGGGAAATTAAAAAATGGAAAGGCACATATTTGAAGCCGCACACCTTCAGGCATTTACAAATAACCTATTTGTGGCGGCAGGCACACCGCAGCACATCGCCGATAACGTTGCCGAGATTTTGATAAAAGCCAATCTTGCTGGGCACGATTCGCACGGTGTGCTTCGTATCCCCTCCTACCTTGACGGGATTGAAAACGGTGGTATCCGTCCGGCTGCTGAGCCAGACGTACTACGGGAAACCGATGAGACGCTTCATATTGATGGTGGGAACGGCTTCGGACACTACACCGCTCGCTATGCAATTCGGCGCGCAATCGAAAAAGCAAAAGTTGGACGCACCTGTTTCGCGACACTCACCCAGACGGGGCATATCGGCAGGGTTGGGGAATACGCACAAGAAGCCGCTGAATCGGGTTGTATCGGAATGATTACCGTCGGTGGTGGTTCAAAAGGCGGCGGACGTATTCTTCCGTTCGGCGGTGCAGTTGGTGCACTCGGCACGAATCCGATCGCTATCGGTGTCCCGACAGGCGATGACACACCCTTTCTCATTGATTTCGCAACCAGTATGATCGCAAACGGTAAAAGTTACGTTGCTGACAGCGAAAATCGCGATCTGCCAGAGGGATGTGTTGTTGACAAACATGGGAACCCCACCGTCAAAACTGCTGAGTACCGCGATGGTGGACATCTCCTCGCTTTCGGCAGGCACAAAGGTTATGCGCTATCTCTCTTCGTCTGTTTGCTCGGTGGGTTGGGAGGGACCTTCAACATTGACGCTGGACAGATAGGTGGTCTCTATATGCAGGTGATTGATGTCAATGCGTTTACACCCCTTGAGAAGTATCAAGAAGGGGTCCGCGCTTTTTTGGATGCGATCAAGACGACACCCCCTGCCCCCGGTTTTGATGAAGTGTTGGTGCCCGGTGATTTTGAAGTCAATACTCGAACCCATCGCCTCGCAAACGGTATTGATGTCCCAGATACCATCTATCAGCAGCTGCGCGAGTGTGCTGAAAAGTGGAATGTTCCTATGGTAGAAACCCGGTGATTCGGCTATAGAACCTACTGACATAAAATCAAAAGCGACTGACTCCGGAAATTCACCCTATGCGATTCAAGCCTCTGTTTCTCACGATAACCGTTTTATTAACACTCCCATTCATTGCCACTGCTCAGCAAGAACACACCATATTTAGACATGGCGGAGGTATCCAGACGGTAGCATATTCACCGGTGAATTCCTCCCTCATTGCGAGTGCTGGTGATAATGGCACCATAAAGTTGTGGGATTTGCAAAACGATACTGTATTGACTCTCAGGGGACATACGGGGCAAATCAACTCTGTAGCCTTCTCTCCGGATGGACAATTACTTGCCAGCGGCGGTGATGATTGGACCTTCAGATTGTGGAATGTCCGCACGCGACAACGCATTGCTACCCTTGAACATATTACCGATCGGACTCGGTCTCCAATTGAGGAGGTCGCGTTTTCCTCGGATGGACAACTCCTCGCCACTGCGGGTCTACATGTAAAATTATGGCAAGTCAGCACGCAGACCGAGATAGCAACACTTCGACACGACGAATACGTCCGGGCGTTAGCGTTCTCTCCGGATGGACAACTTCTCGCCGCCGGAGACCGTGATGGTCTTGTGAAGGTTTGGAACCTTCAGGATCGACAGGTTATTTCTCAACTTGATGGTGATACTGTTATTGTTTATACGCTCGATTTTTCCCCTGATGGCAGAACCCTCGCCAGTGCAGGTTACGACGGTCAGATTAAATTGTGGACTGTCTCTGATTGGACACTTCTCGGAACATTCCAAGATCGAGAGACAGCTTATACGCTTGATTTCTCGCCAGATGGGAAAGCACTCGTCAGCACCGGACATGCAGCGGTAATTCTCTGGTCGGTTGAAAGTGGGGAGGAAATCACTTCCTTGATCGGACATTCCGGTTGGGTTAACGGATCTGCGTTTTCCCCTGATGGAAAGACGCTTGTCAGTGGTGGAGACGATGGCACTGTCCGAGTCCAGAACATAGAATCCTATCTGCAGACATTGCAACAACGAGAAATGGTACGGCTCATCTATTTTCTTCCACGTAACCGTATCGCGCAACAAGATATTGACACAAAATTGGATACCCTCATAAAGGACGTGCAGCAGTTTTACACCCAACAGATGAACGCTCATGGGTTCGGTGGGAAAACCTTCACGTTTGAAACCGATGCAACCGGCAACGCCGTCGTGCATCACGTGAAGGGTAGATTCAGCGACGCGTATTACCGCAAAGAGACGTTTGACAAAATTATAGAGGAAGTTGAGGAACGATTTGATTTGTCAAAAAATATCTACTTAATTTCCATAGATACCGGCAGTGAAAAGATTGATGTCCAATGGTGTGGTAAAGGTGGCATCCATGGGACGACAGGAGGCAAGGCAGTTGTCCCCGCTTCTGGTGGTTGCTTCGTTGGAGACCAGGGCATTGACACCGCTGCACACGAACTCGGACACGCCTTTGGCTTAGATCACGATTTCCGAGATGATGCCTATCTGATGTCTTACGGATCCGACCCCAACCAATTATCATATTGTGCCGCCGAGTGGTTAGATGTCCACCACTACTTCAACACGCATCAAACTTCCTTCAACGAACCCACAGTAATTACGATGCTTACCCCTCTTGCATTGCCATCCAATGCGATCCGTTTCCGTTTCAAAGCAGCCGATGCTGATGGACTCCATCAAGCGCAGTTGATTATCCCAACTTCCAAGGGGGACCCAGCGGATGGTGTCAAGCTACACAGTTGTGAGGTTTTAAACAGCGAAATTAACCAGATCGCATTTACCACAACCGAAGTAACACCAGGATTCGCGACGGAAGTAACACTTCGAGTGATTGATGTATATGGTAACTTCATGCAGGAGACATACCCAATTAGCGCGAATGATGTCGCGTATGTCGATGTCAACGCCGACGGTGTGATGGATGTTGATGATTTGGTGGTGGTTGCTTCTCACTTCGGCACAGCCACCCTTCGCGGGGCAGATCCAAACCCAGATGTCAACAACGACGGGGTTGTGAATCGTGAGGATCTCCTATTAGTTGTGGAGGCGTTGGAGTCTCAGGAAAGCACGCCTACCGCACCTACCCTCATCGCTGACAACTTACAAAGATGGATATTTGAGGCGAAACGACGCAACTATAGAGATACCGCCCTTCAAAGCGGTATCGTAGTGTTAGAGCAACTGCTAACGCAGTTCCATCCAAGAGAGACAGCACTACTGCCAAACTACCCGAACCCGTTTAATCCGGAGACCTGGATTCCGTATCAACTCGCAGCCCCTGCGGATGTCTCACTGAGCATCTATGCTGTCAACGGGCAGATCGTTCGGCAGTTAGCACTCGGATATCAGCCCGCAGGGGTGTATCAGAGCCAAAGCACAGCCGTCTATTGGGACGGGCGGAATGAACTGGGTGAACCTGTAGCGAGTGGAGTTTACTTTTACACGCTGTCTGCTGGAGACTTCACAGCAACGCGTAGGATGTTGATTCAGAAATAGTATCAAATGACCTTATGATAGTTGGAATGCTGATGTTTATTAGTTTCCCTGCCACGTTCATGAGCGGGTTGCGTTGGATTTGCGAGCATCTTCTTTGAAAAATGCTGCTTTTGGGATAAAAGTGCCTAAAGTATAGCAAAACCGGGAACAATTATCTTGACAAAGGGGCTTGACGTGTGTTAGACTCTCTGACATAAGTTGGATGCGTGTGCCTCTGATGGGCCTCGGTGTCCGAAGAGGAGGATGCATGTTCATAGAACGCGACCTTCGGGAGTTGTCAAATGTTTCAAACATCCACTTCCCCGATAGGAGCATGAAATGGTTGCTTCGCCAGCGCGAACACCTCCAGGCGTTGCTGAGAATGTTTGGGAGTGAGATCGCCGATGCCCTTGACTTTGAGCACGTCGAACAACTCAATCGGAGTTTTATCTCCGATGAACTGCGGACCCAAGAATCCGATATGGTCTTCAGGGTGCCGTTTCGGTCGCCGACACAAACAGGTCAGGAAGTCATCGTCTATCTGCTCATAGAGCACCAATCCACCGTTGACGCGTCCATGGGGCTTCGGTTGCTCTCTTACATGACGCAGATATGGATGGAGGAGCGACGGGAGTGGCAGGAAAAGAAACGTCCGCGGGGAGAGTGGCGGTTGACACCTATCCTGCCGATTGTCTTTTACACCGGGCATGGTGAATGGAAAGCCCCGCTATCGCTAACTGCCCTCATGAACATCCCGGAAATCCTCACCCGCTTCGTCCCGACCTTTGACACCTTGCTCCTCGATGTCAAAGCTACAGCCCCTGACGAACTGACCCAAACAGGGCACGCCTTGGGATGGTTATTGACAGTCCTACAGCACGAGCAATCCGAGGCACCCGTTATGCGTCAAGCACTCCTTGACGCTTTAGAAGGGCTGAGGGACTTGCAGACACACGACGCAGCGCAGTATACGCGCGCGATATTGTATCTGTTTCTCCTCATCTTACATCGCAGAGACGCGGCCGAACATCAAAACCTACTTCGTATCCTCACTCAAGAGAATACACAGAATCAGGAGATCGTCAACATGGCAGCATCTATCATTGAAATCAGTGAACAACGTGGACTTCAACAAGGCATCGAGCAAGGTATAGAGCAAGGGGAGATCCGTGGCAAACAAGAGGCACTTCTGAAGCTGCTACACCACCGTTTTCAGAGCGTTCCTGATACGGTTCTCATGCGGGTGCGTACCCTGCAGAGCCTTGTTGAGCTGGATGTGCTCTTTGAAAAGAGCCTGACAGCGGAAAGCCTTGAAGACCTTCAGGAGTCATCCGGTGCAGATTGAGATACGGCTAACATCCCCGGACAGAGGAGGCGGCGTTGCTTGTCCATCACCTTACGCTTCGTCTTCCCATTCTTTCTGCTTGCCGGGTAGATTCGATGTGCCTCTCATGAAGAGCATGTTGGTGATGTCAATATATCTACCTGTTAGGTGAACTCATATTATGAGTTTAACTCATGGGGTCATTTGATACAAACTATAAGTGAAAACGGCACCGCTGGGGACCGCCATCCTGTGAATCCTTGAATTCTGCAAATCCTGATTCAGACAATGAACCCCTAAATGCCTCATTATTTACATCCTTGAACCTTCATGAGAACGCACCTGCCGTTTTCGAGATAACAGAAATTGCGCTTGACATTACACTGTCGTAGTGTTATACTTAATCTGGTAAAATCAATTCCGTTTTTTGAAAGGACGTAGGGCGTTGTGACGGTGGACCGAAAACTTATAGAAATGAGTTAAGAGCGGAGCAGAGGGAAAACATTAAGACCGTATACATTCTCAGTTGCCTCGCGATTCACCAGACACCATCGCGAAACGAAGTGAAGCGATGCCCAGGAGCCCATAGTTAAAAAAAATGAATCTCGGACTCACGGATAAAATTGCAGTCGTAGGTGCCTCGAGCAAAGGGCTTGGACGCGCGATCGCCCTCGGTTTGGCACAGGAAGGTGCGAAAGTCACCATCTGCGCGAGAGATAACGACATACTGGAAGCAACAGCAGATGACATTCGCAAACAGACCGATACTGAAGTTTTAGCAGTACCGACCGATGTTAGTCAGCCGGAACAGGTTGAAAACCTCATTCATACAGCGATTGATCATTTCGGTGGTATTGATATTTTAGTTAACAACGCTGGTGGACCCAGAGCCGGACGGTTTGATGACTTGGAAGCACAGGATTATCAGGATGCTGTCCAGTTGAATCTGATGAGTACGATAAATCTCTGTCGTGCTGTCGTCCCGACGATGCAGGCGCGTGGGGGTGGACGGATTATCAATCTCACCTCTGTTTCCGTTAAGCAGCCTGTAGATAATCTCATGTTATCAAACATGGCACGGACAGGTGTAATCGGCTTTGCGAAAACACTCGCCACGGAGTTAGCACCGGACAAAATCCTTGTTAACAACGTCTGTCCGGGTATTATCTTTACGGATCGCATCCAGCAGCTCGCAACGGTACGTGCGGAAGAGGCAGGCATCACATTTGATGAGGCACTCGCAAATATGACGGCGGACATCCCACTTGGTAGAATTGGCGATCCCGATGAGTTCGCGAACTTAGTTGTATTCCTCGCCTCGGAGCGCGCAAGTTACATAACAGGAACAACGATTCAGGTAGATGGCGGCATGGTGAAATCACTGCTTTAATGGTTATCAGTTGTCAGTTGTCGGTTAAGAGAGGGTTTATGGAATTGACGCAATATACAACCGCCATAAGTTTTAACTGATAACCCTTAGACGGAGGCGTGATGAACGATGTTAATATCTGTGATCATTCCTGCGTTTAACGAAGAGCAGACAATCGGACAGGTGCTGGAGGCACTATGTGCCCTGCCATTTGAGAAACAGTTTATTGTTGTTAATGATGGTTCGACCGATGGGACTTATGAGGTGCTTGAGGAGCTGCGAGCGACTTATGAATTGACAGTCGTGCATTGTAAAGAGAACAGAGGTAAAGGCTTCGCGATTCGGAGTGGACTTCCATACGTAAAAGGAGAGGCGGTCGTTATTCAAGATGCGGACATGGAATTGGCTCCGGCGGATCTCCCTGAACTGTTGAATTCGCTGCAAAAGGAGAACGTTCAGGTGGTTTACGGTTCAAGATTTCTAAATGGACGAGGGAACGCCAGTCTTCATAACTTCATCGCAAATCGTATTCTCGCTATCTACACGAATCTCCTCTATGGGTGTCGAATTACGGATGAGTCTACAGGTTATAAAGCCTTTTCAACAGAACTGATAACGCGGTTAAATTTAACGTGTGAAGGATTTGAATTCTGTCCGGAGGTCACAGCAAAAATTTTGCGCGCTGGTTATTGTATTGATGAGGTACCGGTTTCTTATTTTCCGCGTACGAAGAAGGAAGGCAAGAAACTTCGCTTCTGGTCAGATGGGTTATTTGCCGCATGGACGCTCTTAAAATATCGATTCATTTCAAAAACGGAACTTTTCAAAGACACAACGCAAAAAGAATTGCGTTAACGTCGAACATTTGGAGGTTAAATTAATAATTATGTCTAAAAAAATCGTTTATTCTATGCTCATCTTTCTGCTGGTAGGTGGTGTGTCCTTTTCTGCACTTGGGCACGGTAATCTTCCGACGCTGCTGGAGGATGTTAACAAAGACGGGATCGTGAACATTCAAGACTTGGTGCTTGTTGCTGCGTCCTTTGGACAACCGAGGGATCGCAATGCCGAGCAGGATCCTGATGTAAATCGCGATGGGATCGTCAATATCCTGGACCTCGTTCGGGTGAGCAACAGTTTTGGGCAAACTGCACCGGATGAAAACTCGGCATATCATGATATTCAGGAGTATGTCTTTGATAAAAGTTGTGCGAACAGCATCTGCCACGCAGCTCCTGCAAACGCTGGTAATTTAAATCTCACCTACGGTCTCTCTTATGAGGATTTGGTTGGGAGCGTGCCACAGAACCCTGCGGCGGCAGCGGCAGGTATGAAACTCGTTGACCCGGGAAATCCAGAGAACAGTTTTCTTTTAACGAAACTGATGGGGCCCACAGCACCAGAACAGGGTGCCAGAATGCCGTTTGGTGGCGGCGTACTCCACACTGGGAAAATAAATGCGGTTCGTACATGGATTGAGGCAGGCGCGCCACAGACCGGTAAAATAGCAGGTATCGGGGACCTCGGTGTCCTACGCGATCCTGACGAAAAATTTGAACCGCCCGCGCCACCAGCCCCTGGAGAAGGGTATCAACTCCGTTTACCGCCGTTCAAGATTGAACCCGGCACTGAACGCGAAATTTACTATACCACCCAAATCACTGATGAAAACGGAGATCCGGTACACGGAGACATCTTTATTAATAGAGTTGAGATTTTCTATCCTGCTGGTAGCCATCACTTCATTCTATATCGGTTTACCGAAGAAGGTTTGGCGAACGGGGTTCCAGAGAGGGGTATCACACCCGGAATTGGTGTTGACCCAGCAGATTCTTTCCGTGAACTTGACACACAGGATCCGCTGGTACTCGGCAATTTTGGTGTTGATAGGCTTTTCGTTGTTGGAACGCAAACCGATGATACCCTCTTTGAGTTCCCTGAAGGTGTAGGCTTACGTCTGCCCGGCGACACGATTTACGACCTCAATTCGCACTACATCAATCTGCTCGGTGACGAGACACTGATTGGCGAAACCTACGTTAACATCTATACGATTCCAGAGGAAGAAGTCCAATACGAGGCAGTTGAAATTTTCGTTTCTAATCGTCAAATTAACGTGCCACCCGGAACAACGCGTGTCGCCAAAATGACATGGTATATTGAAGATGAGCTGGAACGCCGAGGTCACGACCCGGGAACAGCGTTAAACGTCTTTTTATTGACATCTCACATGCATCGGCATGGAGAATTGTTTGAAATTTTTCAGGGATCAACAGGCGATTTGCTGCATCGGAGTGTCGCTTACGATGATGCCCCCATTAGCCTTTTTGATCCAGTCCTTAGTTTAGATTCGGACGATACAATCAGGTTCCAGTGTATCCACAACAACTACGATACAAATGAACCGCTCGAATTTGGACTTACGTCTGAGGATGAGATGTGCATTATCTTCGGTTATTATTATATCCCGACTGAAAGCGCGGGAGAAATAATTAAGTAGTTAACAGTTAACAGTTTTCAGTTAAAGAGGTATATTGTCTACAGCGCATTTCATAGATAGGTCAGATTATGCCAATTGTTGTAGCGCAGTTTCCTGTTAGTCGGTGCATGTGCGTCCACAATCTTGTAGATAGCAACTTGGGTTAGATTACATACAAGTTGCTATTTACGAGATAGCCCTTAATCAAAACCTCTTTTAACTCTCACTGCGAGGCAAACTGATAACTGACGACTGAATACTATGTTAAAAAAAGATAACTTCATGGAAGTCCTCGCGCGCCGAGTTTTAGTGTGCGACGGTGCTATTGGAACCGAACTCCGTAAAAGGATTCCTTCACACTTACAGTGCGTCGATGCCTGCAATATTTCTACAGAACATGCTGAGAAAGTTGTAGCGGTTCATCGCGCTTACATTGACGCGGGTGCCGATGTCATCCAAACAAACACCTATCAGGCAAATAGGGAGGCATTGGCTATCCACGGCTTGGCTGATCAGGTTAAGGAAATTAACAGGACGGGCGTATTGCTGGCGCGCGAGGCAGCCCAAGACACCTGTTATGTGGCTGGTTCCGTAGGGCAAATTTCGTTCCAAACCTTAGATACGCCAGGCCCTTCCACCAAGGCAATCCGACGGCTTTTCAAGGAGCAGATGGACGCGCTTGTTGAGGGAGGCGTTGATCTTCTTGTACTTGAGACCTTCGTTTCTCCCAAGCAAGCGGAAATTGCAACAAAACAGGCACTCACTTACGATGTTCCGGTCATCGTTGAAATCAGTGGTGTTTCAGGTGGCACTGTGGGCGCTGGATTGGATGTACGCGTCTTTGCACAAGAATTGGAACAGCTCGGTGCACATGCAGTCGGTATCAACTGTAGGGGACCACATGATCTCGTTGAGGCGATGGAGCTCCTTGCCCCCGTTATTAAAGCCCCTATTGTGGTGCAGCCCAATGCTGGTAATCCGAGAGTAGAGCAAGGGGAAATTGCGCTGTCCTACACAGTCGAAGCTGAGGTTTTCAGGGACTACGTTGGAAAGTTAGTCGAACTTGGTGCAAATATGATTGGCGGTTGTTGTGGCACAACACCGGCGTATACTGCGAAAATCCGACAGGCTATCGCTGGGCGCGAACCTGTAGAACGGCAACAGCGTATCTTCGTCCTTCCAAAGATTAGATCAGTAGGGGCGAGGTCACCTCGCCCCTACGATAACCCTGTGCAGCAGGTATTTGAAACACGCAAGCACATCGTAAGTGTAGAGATGCGCGCCAATACATTTCCACAATTGCGGGCAATGTTGAAGGAGGCAAAAGGTCTCGCCGCAATAGGGGTAGACCTATTTGATGTGACTGACAATTCCGGTGCGGCGGTGAACATCGGGGCTATTGCCACAGCGTATCGCCTTCAACAGGCAACCCAAATTCCGACGCTCATCCATTGGACAACCCGATCTCGTAATCTCATCAGTATGCAATCACATCTGCTGGAGGCGGAAGCGTTGGGTATTCGCGGTATTGTTGCCTTATCCGGTGACCATCCGAAAGCCGGTCCTTATGAGGCAGCAAGCCTTGTTCCCGATGTCCGTGGTGCGGTTCAATTGATGGGACTCATCTCTCGGTTGAATCAAGCGGAACTCGCCGACGGTTCGTCGATTGGTGAACCTTGCGGTTTCTATTACGGTGGCGGTTTCACGATTGCTGAGAATTTGCAGCCGCACGTCAAGCATCTGACAAACAAAGTGGCACAAGGGGCGAAGTTCGCCTATACCCAACCCGTTTGGACCTATCAGGACATCGTGAGAACGCAGCAAGCGACAGAACATCTCGGTATAAAGATCCTTTACGGTATTTTGCCACTCACAAGTTTTCGTAGCGCATCCTACTTACGCGATAATTTGGGGCTTTACATCCCACAGTTTATCGTTGACAAATTCCGAGACCTTGGAGATACCGCTGGACACGAACTCGGTATGCAATTGTGCTTAGAATTGGTTCGAGACATCCGCAATCAAGATGAATGCACAATTGACGGTATCTACCTCATTCCACCCGCCCGTATGAATTGGAAAAACAGGGCACGGGTCATCTCAGAAATCGTTAAAACCTACCGCTAATGATGTTTTAATTGACACCCGATGCATGGACAAAAAACTTTGACCTCATCAGCACGCGTTACTGGACGTTCGCTTCTTTTAGGCGTTTTATTCATTCCGATCAATGTCTATTGGATGACAATTGTTGAGGTGAAGTACTACTCCCTTGACGGTTCGTGCCTACCTCTTTTTATCCAACCTATTTTCATTATGTTCGTCTGTGTCCTCGCTAATTGCGTGTTGAAACGTCTTGCGCCGCGACAGATGCTGCAGCAAGGCGAGTTGCTGGCTATCTACATTATGGTGGCAATCTCCTGCACATTTGCCGGACACGACACGATGCAAAATATGTTCGGTAGTATCGCGCATCCGTTCCGATTTGCGACGGAAGAGAATGAGTGGCAGGCACTCTTTTTTCGGTATCTACCGTCGTGGCTCACCATTTCCGATGCCCAGAGTCTACAAGGCTTTTACGAGGGCGAAGCCACCTTTTATACAAGGCGTAACTTTTCCATTTGGGCGAAACCGTTGGCATTCTGGGGACTTTTTTTCCTCATTATGATGTTTATGATGCTTTGCATCAACACACTTGTCCGGAAACGGTGGGCGGAACAAGAGAAACTGGCGTATCCAATTATCCAGCTCCCGCTTCGACTCTCAGAAGATGGCGGAATTCTCCTACTGAAGAATCGGATGATGTGGGTTGGTTTCAGCATCGCTGTAGCTATCGGCGTGATTAACGGGGTTCACTACCTCTTTCCCCAGTTTCCAGAGATTCCTTATATCAAACGGACCGCCGTATTCCGAGATATTTTTACTGATCGTCCGTGGAGTGCTATTCGTGGAACCCGTATTTCCGTCTATCCATTTGCTGTCGGGTTAGCATTTTTCCTGCCTTTGGACCTCTCCTTCTCGTGTTGGTTTTTCTTCGTTGTGCGTTTAGCAGAATTTGTGATCGCCGCTGCACTCGGGACGCGTTATTTCCCTGCGTTAAACGAACAGGCGTATGGCGCGTGGATCGCGCTCTTCCTGCTTGCAGTCTGGGTCACGCGGCGGCACTTGACTGAGGTAATGAAAAAGGTGTTCGGGTTCAAATCGCGTCTTGATGATTCGGACGAACCGATGCCGTATCGTGCCGCATTCTTAGGGATTATCGGATCGCTTATCGCGCTCGGTATCTTTTCCTCTATAGCGGGAATGGCGTTATGGGTTGCGGGGGTCTTCTTTGGGGTCTATTTCTTGCTCTCCTTTGCCATCACTCGTGTCCGGGCGGAACTCGGCACGCCGCATGAGATTTACTATGTCAATCCGCACGATATGTTGGCGACAGTGGGTGGCACTCGACAGTTTGATGCGAGTAGCCTCACCATTATGTCGCTGTTCTATTGGTTCAATCGTGGTTACCGCAATCACCCGATGCCGAATCAGATTGAAGCGTTCAAATTGGCGGAATCGACCGGGATGGGCAACCGACGTTTATGGGTAGCGATGCTGATCGCGATTGTTATCGGGATTTTAGCGACTTTTTGGGCGAATCTTGACATCACCTTCCGAAATGGTGCCGTGGCGAAGGCGGGTGGATTCAAGGGATGGGTCGGCAGAGAGTCGTTCGGTCGGCTCCAGCGATGGCTCCATAATCCAACCGAACCAAATATGGTCGGCATCGGTTTTATGGGTATCGGCGCGCTTCTGACGTTTGTGATGATGTATATGCGGATGCATTTCTTGTGGTGGCCCTTCCACCCAGCGGGTTACGCCCTCGCAATCAGTTTCGCGATGGACTACTTCTGGTTTGCCTTCTTCGTGGCGTGGTTCCTAAAGTTGATGATTTTACGGCATGGAGGTTTGAAGCTGCATCGTCAAGTCGCACCACTCTTTTTAGGACTCATCTTAGGCGATTACGTTATTGGTAGTATCTGGGCGATCATTGGACCTACACTCGGCTTGCGGACCTATAAAATTTTTATTTGAAAGCGAGAAACATGAATCTGCCTGTTGGGAAACTGAAACACGATTTTTTAAAAGAACTTCTACCGACGCATAATAGAAACGCAGGCGTGGTTGTCGGTCCACAACTTGGTGAAGATGCCGCAGTCATAGAGTTAGGCGACAACTATCTCGTTGCGACCAGTGATCCGATTACCTTTGCGACTGAAGATATTGGGTGGTATGTGGTATGCGTCAATAGCAACGACATTGCAGCGATGGGGGCTGTACCGAAATGGTTGCTGGTAACCCTGTTGTTACCCGAAGACGCGACGACACCCACAATGGTTCGAGACATCATGGCGCAACTCACGCAGGCATGTGTAGAGTTCAACATTGCGCTGTGTGGTGGACATACCGAAGTTACGCCTGCTGTAACACAACCCATTGTCATAGGACAAATGATGGGGGTTACCGATAAAAATGCCTTGTTCACTTCAGCGGATGCTTGTGTAGGGGATGCGTTAATTCTCACAAAAGGACTCGGTATCGAAGCCACTGCGATCATCGCGCGTGAATGTGAGGAGCAGTTGCGTGAAAAGTGCGATGCCCTATTCTTGGAGCAGGCGAAGAACTATCTCATAAATCCCGGAATTTCCGTCCTAAAGGACGCGCAAATTGCGATCACTACCGGCGGTGTACACGCTATGCACGATGTCACAGAGGGCGGTGTCGCAACTGCCGTGTATGAGTTGGCAACCGCCGCCGAGTTAGGGGTGACTGTCTATTCGGATAAACTTTTAGATTCGCCAGTATTGTACGGAAACATAACACGGACGTTGTGTGATATGTTCGGACTCAATCCGCTCGGTGTTATTTCGTCTGGTGCCATGTTAATTGCGTCGGAACCTGAAAAAGGTGAAGCAATCTGTCAAGCTCTCGGTGTGGCTGGTATCAACGCCGACATCATCGGAGCGTTTTTGCCATCTGAGCATGGACTGTGGTTGGAAAATGCCACCGGTACACGACAACCACTGCCTATTTTTGAGACGGACGAAATCGCCAAGCTTTTGTAGGGGTTGGGTAACCCAACCCCTACCCTACGCCGGACGGCGTACCTTTGCATCACAGCCCCTTTGGGGTGTCGTAAGAGAAATGAAAATCCAATTGCGAGACTATCCCCTAACGAGTACCATCATCAAGTTAAAAACTGGTCGGGTTCAACTCACACTTATAGAGGAACCCGATTGGTTTCTCGAACAACTCAGTCGAGAGGACAAAGAAGGAAAACTCTATCTTCCCTACTGGACCTACCTCTGGGAATCTTCGATTGGTCTCGCTCACCATATAGAGAAAATGGGTGCGCGGTTAAAAGGTTCACATATTTTGGAGATTGGATGTGGGTTTGGATTGACTGGGATTGTCGCCTGTCAGATGGGAGCGCGGGTGATTTTCACGGACGCAGAACGAGAGGCACTCCGTTTCGCACAACATAACGCGGATCAGAACAGTGTTCACCAGCACGCCGATTTCGTCCAGATGGATTGGAACACCCCCTGCTTCAATCACAAATTTCCGTACATTCTCGCTGCCGATGTTATTTACGAAGAACATCACTGGACACCGATTGTAAATTTACTTCAAGGGTATCTCGCACCTAACGGAGTTGCCCTCTTCTCCGAACCGAGCCGAAGTAACGCGACTGGGTTTTTCAAACAACTCTCCGATAACGGTTTTGTCCATCAAAAATCTATCTGTCCTGTCACATTGGACAGACAAACTTGCGAAGTGTGTATTTACACTGTGCGTCGCGATGCATAGCGTTCATTGCTAAAAAAATAGGAAAAATGCCTGTTTTCTGCTAAAAAAATAGGCAAAAATTTACGTCCCGCGGGCACTCCGTGGGGTTTTTGTTTTGCAGAAGCCTTGCGCGCCTTAGAGAAACCAGTGTTCAGTGTTTTTGGCAAGGTTTTTGCTAATGCTTTTGTGTAAGGTTAACATTCCTTGTTGTTTCCAGCACATTTGCGTTGAATTAACTTGGGAAAGGGTAGAGGATGGAAACGGTCACCTCAACACCGGAATCCCCACCCGTTACTGGGAAGGGGCGAGTCCTAATCATTGATAACAATCCGGATCGGGCGAATTCGTTAATCGATATTCTGAAAGCCGGTCGTTATAAAGTCGCTGTGCCTATGCGTTTACAAGAGGGTGTGGCTGAACAGGTTGCCCTGATAAAGCCAGATGTTATACTGATTGGTGTCGATTTTCCGGGGGGCGCGGTACTCAGTTGGGTCGCGTCTCTCCACGAAAGTTATCCATGCCCCACAGTCATGTTCTCTCGAGATGAGCGATCCGAAACGATTCAAGCAGCGACCCGTGCGGGCGTGTCGGCGTATGCTGTTGGAAAACTCACTGGTGCCCGGGTTAAAACCATTATTGAAGCGGCTGTCGCCCGGTTTTATGAATTTCGGGCATTGCAAGAGGAACTTGAAAAGACAAAAACAAACCTTGCCGAACGCAAAATCATCGAACGCGCAAAGGAACTGGTCGCGCAACAACGCGGTTGTAACGAAGCGCAGGCGTATCAAATTTTGCGGAAGATGGCGATGAATCGCAGGAAACGTCTCGCGGAAGTTTCGCGGGATATACTATCAGTTGCAGAAGTATTGACGAATAAATTATAGCAGGGATATCCGTTCTCACTGAAACTGCGCGGGTTCAAGGGTGAACAGCGCGTGCACATTAGGATTACTTATTTTGTTCAGTAGGGGCGAGGAATGTAATGCAAGGAACGGATTTGGTCTATTTAAAGACCAAATCCCCTCGCCCTACGGGCAGGCAATATAGATAATAACAACACCCAACCAATGGTGGTTTGGGACTGGACACAGGTGTCTATCTGGCTGAGTTTTACACTCGCTGATAGATGCCTTTTTTTATTTTTTATCAGTCAGAGACCATGCGTGGTAGGAACCCAAAAACGACTGGATATTAACCGAAAGCTGGTGACCCATGACCAACAGCCATGCCAAGGAGGTTCAAAGGTGAACGAATTAAAAAAGAAAACTATTCTGCCAAACAGAAAGGTGCGTTCAGCACCAACAGCGGCTGGGAAAAAAAGGAAGTCCAAAATAAATGCTGCAGAACTCCTCAAGCAGCAGAAAAACGGACTTGAGGTAATCAATGACATTCCAAACTACATTCGGGATGGATGGGAATTGATTCCGCCAAACGAACGCGACCGACTCAAGTGGGTAGGTGTCTTTTACCGAAAGCAGACACCTGGGGCGTTTATGATGCGGCTCCGTATGTCCAGCGGTTTTAGTAACGCCGAGCAGCTCCGCGCGATCGCTGAAATCAGTGAGGCACACGGACCCGGATTCGTGGATCTCACGACGCGTCAACAGATTCAACTCCGAGGTTTCGCAATTGAGAACGTTCAGCACATCTGGAATCGACTTGAAGAGGTCGGTTTAGGTTCACTCCAAACGGGTTTTGACAACATTCGCGGTGTAATTGGATGTCCGGTTGCGGGATTAACACCGAATGAACTCTTTGATGCTTCGCATGTTTGTAGAGAATTCACAAGACTCATTGTCGGCAACAAGGAATTTACCGATATTCCGCGCAAGTTTAATGTCGGTATCACAGGCTGTTTGGATAACTGCACGCATACCTCCTCGCAAGACATTGCCCTTACACCTGCTGTAAAGGAGGTTGATGGTCAAGAGACGAATGGTTTTAACGTTGCTGTTGGCGGAAAGATGGGATCTGGTGGTTACACACTCGCGCAACCGCTTGATGTGTTTATTACCCCTGAAGAAGCCGCAGTTTTGTGTGCAGACATTACGCTAATTTTTCGAGATCACGGACCTCGGACAGCTCGCAATAAATCTCGCCTCGCTTTTCTGATTGCGGATTGGGGTGTAGAAAAATTTCGAGAAGAATTAGAAAGACTACGGCACAGAAAACAACCGCTCCTGACTGCGGGTAAAGATATGCGCGGGAAAAACAGGACCGACCACACCGGTATCTTCTCACAGAAAGAGCCACACCTCAACTATGTCGGGCTTGTTGTACCGGTCGGACGCATCACGGCGGCGCAACTTTTTGAGGTCGCCCGACTTGCAGATGAGTACGGTAACGGCGACATCCGCCTCACCCAAGGGCAGAATCTGATTATCACTAACGTGCCGGACACAAAGATCGGCGACTTAACTGCCGAACCGCTCCTTCAGGAACTCCGCTATGACCCCTCGGAGATCATGCGCGGGATGGTGAGTTGCACGGGGATCGACTACTGCCACTTCTCGCTTATTGAAACGAAAGAACGGGCGATGGAAGCGATTCGGCATTTGGAAGCAAAACTCGGTAATACCAAACCGCTGACGATCCATTGGTCTGGGTGTCCTAATGGCTGCGGCAACCACGCTGCAGCGGACATCGGGCTGCTCGGCAAGAAGATTAAGATTGATGGGATTGTTACCGATGCAGTGGACGTGTTCCTCAAGGGCGATGCCAGTGCGAACCCTAAAGTCGCACCAAAGTTATTGGAAAATGTACCCTGCGACGATTTACCGCAGGTACTTGAAGGACTCGCTCCTTACCTTTCACGGAGGTAGGATGGAAGGTTGGAAGAAGCATCTTCCCACAATCCGCCAGTTTTCCATCCTTCCCGTCAAAATTCTTAACAATTTAAAAAAATGGGGACCTTCATGGATATTAAAAATAAAGCAACACAGATAAACCTCTTTAGCTTAAAAACGATCCAGATGCGAACCTTTCATACCACATGGTTTGCGTTCTTTTTAGCCTTTTTCGGGTGGTTCGGCATTGCCCCACTTATGGCGATTGTCCGTGAAGACCTGATGTTAACAAAAGCGCAAATTGGTAATACGATTATCGCTTCCGTAGCGATTACGGTGCTGGTTCGTGTCTTAATCGGACCGCTCTGCGACAAGATCGGTTCCCGAAAGGCGTATACATGGCTTCTAATTCTCGGTTCACTGCCCGTCATGGGTATCGGGCTTGCCCAAAATTATGAAACATTTCTCCTTTTTCGATTGGCGATTGGTGCCATCGGTGCCTCGTTCGTCATTACACAATATCATACATCGGTGATGTTTGCACCCAATTGTATCGGCACAGCGAATGCGACAACGGCAGGATGGGGCAATCTCGGCGGCGGTGTTACGCAGATGGTGATGCCTCTCATATTTACCGCTGTTCTCAGTTTCGGTGTGAACGAATTCCTTGGATGGCGACTGGCGATGATTGTTCCCGGTATTGCGCTATTTATCACTGGGTTCGCTTATTACTTTCTTACCCAAGATGCACCAGATGGCAACTATAAAGAGCTCCGTGAACGGGGTGAACTTGAACCTTCGGAAGGTAAAGGCAAAGAATCTTTCATGCTGGCGATTAAAGATTACCGCGTCTGGGCACTTTTCGTCATTTATGCCGCCTGTTTCGGAGTTGAGTTGACTATTAACAATGTCGCTGCGCTCTACTATCACGACCAATTCCAGTTGGATGTCAAGACCGCAGGACTCATCGCTGGATTGTTCGGTTTGATGAACATCTTTGCGCGAACCGTCGGCGGTGCCTTCTCCGATTTCTTTGCCAAAAAGATGGGGCTACGTGGACGCGTTATGTTCCTCTTTGTTGTCCTGTTAGGTGAGGGGGTCATGCTGATGCTATTCTCACAAATGGCTGTGCTTGTGCTTGCTGTTGGAACGATGATTGTCTTCAGCCTCTTCGTGCAGATGTCCGAAGGCGCGACGTTTGGAATCGTTCCGTTTATCAATAGGAAGGCGTTGGGGGCTGTTGCTGGTATCGTCGGTGCTGGTGGAAATGCTGGCGCGGTTGCAGCAGGGTTTCTATTCCGCTCCGAGAGTATCACGATGCAGCAAGGCTTACTGTATCTCGGCGTAATGGTCGCAGTTGCCTCAGTTGCCACGGCGTTGGTGAGATTCTCACCGGCAGTTCAAGATGCAGAGAAGAAGGCGTTTGATGCAGCGCTCGCTGAGAGGCAACGTCTAAAAGCCGATGTGATACAAAGCGCGTAATCCGTAACGAAGCGAGGGCGTTTTGGCAATGTAATGCAAGGAACGGATTTAGTCTATTCCCAGACTCAACCCAGTGTTTCTTCAGTTCTAAGAACAGGCGCGCTAAATACCTAACTCACCTCACTGAACCGCAAGGAAAATTAAAAAAAATGCACAATCTACCTGACGGAACCGCAAGGAAAGTTAAAAAAACAGGAAAAGCGGTATGCCCTTATTGTGGGGTCGGTTGCGTTATTCGCGCAACCGTCCAGGAGAATAAAATTACAAGGATTTCAGCGGACGACGATGTCGCCCCGAATTACGGTATGCTCTGTCCAAAAGGCGC